>JAUSPJ010000265.1 GCA_030655795.1 Fidelibacterota bacterium
GTGTTTGATAATGTGCAAATGTTTACAATAAGATTCACGTATTAACATTTAAAAATAAATATGTTGACAAATCAGATAATAATACTTAAAATATCAGTAGGAGTTGTAAGATGAAAAGGATCCTTTTACTCATTGCCACAGTGTCATTAACCGTTTTGATCACCATGACTGGTTGCGATACCGATTATCCGCCCAGTCCCTGGAACCCGGATGATACTGGTAATCCTAACCCGATTGTTACTTCGGTCACTCCCCCGGACACCTCATTGGAAGGTGTCGGAATCATTCAGATCGCCGGTCAAAATTTCTCCAGTGTCCCCACAGAGAACGTTATCTTTTTCAATGCTAAACGGGGTACGGTTTTGGAAGCGACTCCGACGTTGTTGACCGTTCAGAATCCGGTTGTCCTTGAAATACCGACTCAAAACTGGCTCGACTCAATCGATATTAAAATCGCCGTTAATAGAGCCTATGAATTTGGCAACTATCTGAAGACCGATGGCAGTATGTATCCGTACCGCTTAAAACGTGCCGGAATTGAATATGGTAATTTTGACAATTCCGATAAACCTCATGCCATGGATTGTGACAGCTCCGGAGCATTATATGTTGCGGGTGAATCAAAAAATATCTATAAAGTTACGGCCGATGGAACCTACGGCTTTACAAAGACAACCTATTCGGCAAATACCGCGATCGCTATCGTGACCGGTATGAAAATGGGCCCCGGCGGACAATTATACATTGCCCGTAAAAATAAAAAAATCTATTCGATCCCAGCCGGTGGCGGCAGCAAATTGACATTTACTGTCAAAGATCTTTCCGGAAACGTGGCCGATCTTGATTTTGATCAGAACGGCATCCTCTGGACAGCAGGTAAAGGCGATTCGGTCTATGCTGTCGATCAGAGCGGAAATTGTATTGGCTCGTCACCGTATGTAGGCTTTGATATCATCTCGGTCCGGATATTTAATGGGTATATCTACCTGGCCGGTACGTACTCTGGTGACGACACCACCATACCTGCTGCCGGTATCTGGAAGAATCAAATTACTGGCGTCGGTACGCTGGGAACCCGTGAACCAGTATTCAACTGGACTACTTTTGCCGGAGCGACAGGTGCGATCCAGTCAATTTCCTTTGATGAGGATGGCAATCTGTATGTTGGCGCCAAGGAAACCTATGATGCCGCAAAAGCCTATGTTCCCGGAAATGCAATCACCATTATTAAAATCGATGGTTCGACCGAAGTGCTGTACCCGTCGATTATGAAAGCGCCTGCAACAAATGTGACCTGGAATAACGGTAACTATCTCTTTATTTCGCGCTGGGTGGAGAATGATGCCGCCGCCGGTGCACCAAGTATACGGGTTATTCGGGTAGAATTAGATAAAAATAGCGCGCCCTATTATGGTCGCGGCCTATGATACAATCACTAAACAATGTCAATTTAACCCTAACAAAAGGAGAGTAACATGAAGAAATTGGTAGTGATTCTTTTAGCCGTGCTGTGTCTGTCGACACTCGTTTGGGCTCAGGTCTGGCAGTATGATTCAGACTTTAAGTCCAATACACAACCTCACGGCATTGTCGTCGATCCCGATGGGAAAATCTGGATTGGATACTATGGTTATACGGATTCCGTTCTGAGTGCAAAGGGTGACGGAACGTATAAAAAAACCAAACCGATCTGGGTCTTCAATGCGGATGGTACGGAGGCTACCTTTTCACCGATCAATATCGGCACCTTCGCCGGTGTACCCGATACGATGGAAAATGGTTGCCGCGGTATGTCAATGGACAATAACGGAAATATCCTGTATTCAGCCTATGATGAACTGTTCCGGTTCAATTATCAGACCGGTGAAGGTATGAACAAAGTTATTCCTAAAGCCGAAAAATCCTTAACAGCCGCCGCTGTGACAGCTGATAATTATCTCATTATCGGTCATGTTGGTGGCGGTAATCCGATTCATATTTTCGATACGGATTTTGCAATTTACAGCTTTGTGGAAGATACCAATCTCGGATTACAGAGATGCCTCCTGGTTTCAGCTGACGGTAAGGACGTCTATGTTCCCAAGATTTATTCGGGATGCAACGGTGTCGTTGTCTATCATGGCGATGATGGCATCGATGGCGAATATGTCCGTACCGATACGCTGGGTACCGTATTCAACGAAGATGGTACCGCTGCTAACATTATGTGTGGACAGTGCCTCAACTGGGGTCCGAATGGTTTGATGTGGGTTGGAACATACTGGGACGTCGGTGTTCATGACTTTACGGGCTGGTACGCTCTCGATCCGACCCAGAACTGGGCTATCGTAGACACCATCGGACATAGTCTGGGCAAGTTTGTGGAAGGTGGTCCTGTAGGCGGCGGCGCTTTCTATTCCCCACGCGGAATTGCCTGGACAGCCGATGGAAAAACCGCTTTTATTAATGATTTCGATGGCAATGTAACCATGAAATTCACGAATGCCAGTCCTAAAGGTCCCGGCAGCACACCGATACCGTTAGCTGAATTGGTTGTTCTGACCGGTATCAAAGGCGATAACGGTCAGAATGTCATCGCCGTTGATTTCAAACTCAACCGGAACTTCCCGAATCCATTTAACCCGAGCACAACCATTCCTTTCGAGCTCAATAATGGCAGTATCGTAAAACTGACCATATACGATATGCTCGGACGCGAAGTAGCAACTCTGGTCAATGAGAGACTGAACGCTGGTATGCATAGTTATAAGTTTGATGCCAGTGGGTACGCTAGCGGTACCTATATTTATTGTCTGGAAGTCAATGGACAGCAAGTATCCAAGAGCATGCTCTATCTGAAGTAATCGAAACTTCGGGATATTTTGTAAAAAGGGGTCGATTAGTCGGCCCTTTTTTTTTATTCCATTTTCAAGATACCCGGATCAACAGCCGGGTTGTTTTTCAAGTGATTACCTGCCCGGAACAAATTGAGATAGTTAGGCCTAGTGCTGTTACTGTTTTACTCCCTGGAGCGGTATCAATGACTATAAAAGATCCACCATTGTCAAGACCTCGTACTATAGTACTCTAAAAGGACTATGGGAACGAAAAAACCTGTTGCATTGCTAAGACTATTCAAACAAAAGCCCGCGATAGAATTCGCGGGCTTTTTGGAGGGATATTAATGATTATCTGTAAAACTTACATTGAGTAAATCTCCGCCTGATTCTGTAGCTATGGCTTTATTTAATCAGGATCATCTTTCGAGTGAGTACTTTTTGATCGGTGATTAACTGATAGATATATTGACCGGATGAAAATGAGCTACCATCAAAATTGACATCATATTTTCCGGCGGACAGATTGGCGTTCACCAGTTCGGCTATCTTTTGACCTAACAGATTGAAAATCAGCAATTTGACATTAGTC
>JAUSPJ010000270.1 GCA_030655795.1 Fidelibacterota bacterium
TAGAATTTGAGACCGAGACCATCATGCAGAAAGACAGTCTGGATATGAATGAAAGCGATCGGCAATTAATTCTTGAAAAAATATCCGGGGCCCCGCACGAGCAGATTGTCATTACTCATGGAACGGACACCATGATCGACACCGCCAAAACATTATCTGTCATTCAGGATAAAACAATCGTGCTGACCGGTTCCATGCAGCCCGCGCGGTTTAAAAACAGCGACGCCGTATTTAATATCGGTTGTGCGATGGCAGCGGTTCAGGCCCTCCCCCATGGGGTCTATCTGACCATGAACGGCCGGATATTCGATCCGTTTTCGACACGGAAAAATGTGGGAGAAAACCGCTTCGAGAAGATTTAAGCGGAATTATCAGCCACAGAGACACAGAGGGAATTTTGGTATAAAACCTTCGGAAGCTTTCTATCTCTTAATTCCATAACAGATCGCCACATGCCCTGGGAAATTTCATGCTATTGGGAAAAAACGTGGGCGCTCCCGATGGTCACTTACGGTGACTATTAAGAGCAAGGCCCACGGCTGGTCGGGGCAATGAAGTAATCCGTTCAGACCATGTCGCTTTTTCCAGGCAGATCGCTTCGTCATTCGCTATGCTCTTTCATCGCGATGACTGTCTTACTTTCCGTCATTACGAACGCAGTGAAGTAATCCGTTTAGACCATTGCGCTCTTCATGTACAAGGTTTTCAACCTTCTGAAGGTCGGTACAATCACGCATCGGCAAACAGCGGTATAAAGTCAAATTTGGTCACATCCACCAGCCCTCTATCGGTCAATTTCAATTCCGGAATAACCGGCAATGACAGGAAGGACAAAGTCATAAACGGATTCTCCGGCTGACAACCCAGACGCCGGGCCGCTTTGTTTAAAATGTCGGTGGCGTTCCGAACATCCAGTAACGGCTTGTCGCTCATCAAACCGGCAATCGGCAGCGCCAACGACGCCAGCGCTTTCCCGTTCTCCACAACCACTTGCCCGCCATTCATGTTCCGGATTTCATTGATTGCAAAAAGCATGTCCTCGTCATTGGCGCCAATAACAATGATATTGTGGGAATCATGGGCAACGGTTGACGCGATCGCCCCGCTTTTCAATCCGATTCCCCGGGTAAAACCCAGCCCGATATTACCGCTGGCATGATGACGTTCCACAACAGCCATCTTCAAGACGTCTCGATCCGGATCACTGACAACGAATCCATCGGCTATTTGACATTTCAATAACACTTTTTTAGTCAACAATTGATTTGGAACAATATCGATGACATTCATCATTTTTCCAGTCGCCCGCACGGACAAATCTGAAACCGATAAATCTTTTACCCGAATTGTCCGGGGTAATTCGGAAATCTGTGACTTATTGAATGATAATGTCCGACCATTTTCCGCCACGAGACAGCCATTCTTAAAAACCATTTTTATCGAAAAATTGATGAAATTATCAAACAGAATCAGATCGGCATCATATCCGGGCGCGATGGCTCCCTTGGTTTTCAGTCCAAAGTGCCTGGCTGTATTCATCGACGCCATTTGCAGCGCGATTATCGGATCAATTCCAAAGGCAACAGCATCGCGAACCATGGAGTTGATATGTCCGAAATCCAGCAGAAAATCGGGATGACGGTCATCGGTGACAAATCCGCAATTCCGTGAGTTCAGCGGAGTCACAAGCGGCAGCAGGTCTTGCAGGTTGCGGGCCGCCGATCCCTCCCGGATCATCAGAAACATCCCTTTTTGCAGTTTTTCACGGGCCTCGTCAATGTTGGTGCTTTCGTGGTCTGAGCGAATGCCGGCAGAAATGTACGCCGATAAATCCTTATCACGCACCAGGGGAGCGTGGCCATCAATATTCTTTTTACCGGCCACCGCCAGCTTCTCAAGAACAGCAGAATCACCAAACAGAACGCCCGGGAAATTCATCATTTCGCCAATTCCTAAAATCCGGGGATTATCAATCCATTTCCGCATATCCGCAGCGGTCACAATCGCTCCGGCAGTTTCCAGATGTGTCGCCGGCACGCAGGAGGGCAGCATAAAATAGACATCCAGCGGCAATTCGGCGCTGACATCCAGCATGTACTGTAATCCGTCAATGCTCATCACATTCACAATTTCATGGGGATCGGCGATTACTGCAGTTGTGCCCATCGGAACCACCGCCCTGGCAAATTCTTCGGGACTCAGCATGGAACTTTCCAGATGAACATGCCCGTCGATCAATCCCGGAGCGAGAAACAATCCTGCACCATCAATCGTTACTTCAGCGTCATAATCACCAAATCCGACAATTTTACCGTTGAAGACCGCTACGCTAGTCCTGACAATTTCAGCGGATAACAGATTGACAAGCTGAACGTCTTTGAATAAGGTATCAACCGGGATATTTCCCCGGGCTGCCGATATAATTGTGTCAACGCTCATCATTATCCCCTTTGGCTTTGTCGCTCTGTAAAAAGACAAAAAACACCCCGCCAGGAGGTGTTTTTATTGAATGCATTCGTTTCGCTGATCTGAAGCCGAAATGCTAGCGGCAATTGTTTGAAAACCACAGAGAAATGTCCGAATTGCCCTGTTTCATTGTATCCAGCAACACAACAAAATCGGCAAGCGTTTCGATATCAAATTCCAGCCGATAGTAATTCAGAGCCCAGATCAACATTAACAGGACAACCGACCGGTTTCTACCGATAAACGGCTCGCCGTCCACCATGTAATACACAAACCAGCCCAACTGTGAATACAGGTCCTTGCGGTTCGACAAACGCTCTCCCAAAAAACAGGTCAGTGAACCGCCGCCCGGTAATTCGACCACATTCTTCAGTGCTTCCAGATCGCGGACGCCATAGTCATCTTCAAACTTTTTGGCCAGCATCCAGTTAACATAACACAGTAGTTTCAATTCTTTTTTCTGATCGTCAGTCATCAATACCTCCCAGCACATCGGCATGCAGCATTAACTGCTCTTCAATGCCTCTGAGATGCTCTAGTTCGTAATCTTCCGGCAGGCTAACTTTGATTGTTTTCAAAGTGACTTCCTTACGATCGGCATTGACATCCAGATCAACTTCAGTACCAAAATCCCAGAACATCGCTTTGGTTACTTCCCTGGGAATTAACACACCGCGGCTGGATCCAACCCGAATAATTTTTCGTCGCATAATAACCTCAATCGCTTACTTCTTCAACCGGATCAATTTCCATCAGAACGTCTTTGTAATCTTCCAGAAATCCGTGAAAATCTTCAAGATAGGATTTTCTCTTTTGCTCCTCTTCCCGTGGATTCCGTAAAATTACTTTTTCGTTTTCTTCATCCAGAATCAGATCAATGGGGTCGCCAAAATCCCACTCCATCGCCCTAATTACATCTTTGGGTAATAAAATACACAGGCTTGCGCCCACCCGTACAATTTTTCTTCTCATCTATAAGCCCCTTACAGTCTCTATAACTACACCTCAAAATAATTGTTAAAATAATTGTTATTATATTAAAAATCAAGTCCTGTTTAAAAAAAATTACACCATTTGATCTATACAGATATAAAAAATTATACGAGATAATATTATCGAAAACCATAAGATACTGTTTATTAAACATATAGAATGTAATAGGGCTTTCTTTTACGAGGTAGTTCACCAAATAATTCGGGGATTATATCAAATGAAAAAGCCCGAAATATTAATAGTCTATTATTAAATGAGATGTAAACGTGTATAATCGCTTGCCAGACCGGTCCTATTTCATTCGATTTTCCGATACCGGTTCGGCCAGAGTTTACTCAGGCGCTCGCGGATAAATTTTTCCGTACCGAAGTTTTTCGGCTGGTAAAAACCCGGCGCCGGCATCCCTTCCGGTAAATAGTGCTCCTCAATAAAGGCGTCCGGAAAATCATGGGGATACTGGTAGGCCTTTCCATAGTCCAGAGATTTCATCAGTTTGGTTGGAGCATTTCTCAGATGCAGGGGAACTACGGGAAGTTCACCTTCCTTTACTGCTGCCTGGGCTTTGCGCAGAGACAGATAGGAGGCGTTACTCTTCGGCGATGCTGCAAGATAATTGGTAACCTGCGCCAGGACGATCGCGGCTTCGGGCATTCCGATGGCATGCACCGCCTGAAAGCCCGACGTTGCTACAGACAATGCCAATGGACTGGCATTACCAATATCCTCACTGGCGAGAATAATCAGGCGTCGGGCCACAAAAAGCGGGTCTTCTCCGTTTTCCAGCATCACAGCCAGCCAGTAAACCGCCGCATCGGGATCGCTGCCCCGGACGCTTTTGATAAACGCCGAAATTACATCGTAATGATAATCACCCTTTTTATCATATAATAAATTCCGCTGCTGCAGCGCCTCCCGGGCAAGAGCCAGGTCAATATGTACCCGCGTTGTCGTATCCGTATGAGTTAATTGCAGGCAAATCTCAATGGCATTCAGCAATTTCCGGGCATCGCCGTTTACCGTATGAATCAGCAGTTGTCTGGCATCGGAATCGAGGGCGATATCCATTTTTTGCAGGACAATGTCATTGTCCATTGCCTGGGACAATATCGTCTCCAGATTCTCATTGCTCAGGTTCGTCAGTTTCAACACCCGGCAGCGGGATAAAAGCGGTGCGATCACTTCAAAAGACGGGTTTTCCGTCGTTGCTCCAACCAATATCAATGACCCATTCTCAACGGCATGTAACAGGGCGTCCTGCTGGGCTTTGTTAAAGCGGTGAATCTCATCAATGAATAAAATGGTTTTTTTACCCTGACGACGATTCAAATCCGCCTGGTCGATAATTTTGCGAACATCTTTCACACCCGCCGAGACTGCGCTGATCTGAAAGAATTTTGCATTGATTTGCCTTGAGATAATCCTGGCCAGCGTGGTTTTTCCGGAACCCGGCGGACCCCACAATACCATTGAGAATATACCTTTGGCCGCCAATGCTTTTTGCAATATTTTCCCCTCGCTGGTCAGATGTTCCTGACCGACAAAATCCTCAATGACGGTCGGCCGCATCCGTTCCGCTAAAGGCGGTAAAAGAGCCTGCTTATCGGTTTGTTTATCAAACAGTTCCATAATTTCAGTTTAAGTCAAAACTCTCCAGGTATTTCGGAATAGCGGTTTCCCAGTTGAAGCTGGCCTGAATTCGCTCGCCCAGCGCCGCCGACTGCGATGCTTCGCCATGAACGACGAATATTTTGCGTGGCGCTTCGTTAAAGCTCGACAGCCAGGCCAGAATCTCGTTATAATCGGCATGGGCCGAAAATCCGCTGATCTGTTCGATATGAGCTTTGACCGGTATTTGCTGGCCGTGGATTTTGACGCTTTCAGCGCCTTCCAGAATTGTACGCCCGCGGGTTCCTTCGGCCTGGTAACCAATAAATAGCACCGTATTGTTCGGATTGGCCAGTCGATTGAACAAGTGATGCAGAATTCGCCCGCCGGTCACCATTCCGCTGGCGGAAATAATAATCGCTTTCCCGGAAATATTATTGATCGCTTTGGACTGTTCGGCTGTCCGGGTAAACCGCAAATCCGTTGTCTTCAGGATATCAATACCCTTCAATTTAGCCACTTTGGATTCCATATCGTGGTCCTGAGTGTTTTTCATAAACACATTGGTAGCATTGATAGCCATCGGGCTGTCCACAAAAATCGGCATGATCGAAATACGCTGCTCCTCTTCCAGTTCCCGAATGGTATAGAGCAGTTCCTGGGTCCGGCCAACCGCAAAAGACGGAATCACCAGAACACCGCCGCGCTCGTAACTGTCGTTGATGACTTTCGCCAGATCTTCCTTGCGATCCGTTTCCCCGTGAAGGCGGTCGCCATACGTGGATTCCAGAACCAGGTAATCGGTTCCGAAAACCGTATGGGGATCACGAAGAATCGGCTGTGCCGGACGCCCCAAATCACCGGAAAACAGAATCCGTCGTTCGCCATCTTCCTGTTTTACACGAATGTCCACAAAGGCCGAGCCGAGTATATGACCGGCATCGCGATAACAAAGCGTAAGCTTGGGAGACAGCTCTATTTTTTTTCCGTATGGCAATGGCTCAAACAGTTCCAGGGCATTCTCAGCATCAGTCAGCGAGTACAGTGGCATTGCGGGTTCGTGTTTGGTAAAATGCTTTTTATTGGCATATTTGGCGTCCTCTTCCTGCAGGTGTGCCGAATCGGGCAGCATAACCTGGCAAAGGTCCGCCGTCGCAGGAGTTGCATAGACTGTGCCTTTGAACCCCATTTGAACCAGTTTTGGCAGATAGCCGGTATGATCGATATGGGCATGAGTTAAAATAACCGCATCGATTGAGGTCGGATCAACCGGAAAGTCTTCCCAGTTTCGCAGCCGCAATTCCTTTAGACCCTGGAACATTCCGCAATCAATCAGGAACTTCTTTTCATCGGCTTCGAGCAAATATTTCGACCCGGTTACCGTACCTGTCGCACCCAGAAATGTTAGTTTTGCCATAGTTACTCCTCTGATTATTTTAAAAATATGATTTTTTCTGTTAAAACCCGTTTGCTCAACGCGACCTGGAAAAAGTAGCACCCGGAAGCAACCGTCTGCCCAAAATCGTTGCGGCCGTCCCAGCTGAGATAGTACTCCGATTTACCGCTTTCCGGACGCTTTATCCGCCGGACAACCCGGCCTTGAGAATTATAGATAAAAACATCAAATGGTTCTTGATTCGGAACGATTAATTTAAAGGTTGCCTGGCTGTTAAAGGGATTCGGAAAGCCATGGCTGAGAGTGGGTTTTTCCGGGATCAACGGGGTTTCCGGATCAATTCCGGCGCAGGTAAATCCAAACCATTCGGAGATTTTTTTCAGAACGGCTTTCCGCGAAACAGTGTTGGTTATAGTTTCCCAGGGAAAGCCCATATATACTAATTTGCCGGGAATTGACCCATCGGAAAACGTGCCTTCATATTGAATGCCGGCCGTTACGCCGCTGGAATATTCCAGACAGGCAATGGCATTTAATTTCGGTGAAATCACATCGGGATAGTCTTCCTGGTATATCCCGGCCGTACCATCATCAAATTCAAAGGCCAAACCCGAAAATATCCCGCCATTGGCACCGGAAACAGTATAATCGTTGGCGTCATCCTGTACATAATCGGCATGCAGATAGTTCAAAAAGAATGACTTGTCGTTCATTCCGCCCTTCTCATCCAGATCCCAGGCGATTTCGGAACCGCTGACAAAAAGTTGACCGCCACTTTTCAGATACGCCGCGACCAGATTTTGCTCGTTTATGGAAAAGGTTTCATCAACGGTACTTTCATCGCCGAGAATCCAGTAAACCGCCTGATAATCCAACAGCCGCACATCCCCGGAAACCACCGCTTCATTCGCAACCGTTTCGAACGGTACTTTTAACTCCGCCAGTATCTCTCCCATCCATTGCGCAAACGCATGATAAGGCAAGCCCCAGCTGCCGTCACTCCTGTCAAATCCATCGACAATCAACACTTTTCCGGCACAGGCCGGCAGTGCATAATAGCCATAAACATCTGACGGTAAACTTTCGACGATGCCATCCTCATTATTAATGGATTTCAAGCGAATGAAATAAGGACCATTCGTCCACTCATAACTGAATTCTCTGACTGTGGGCGATATCAGCGAATCACCCAGCATTGATTCCCAGCCAACACCATCGTTGGAATACTGAATCTGAATCCCATTGATATTGTCAGCCGAACTTAGGCTCCAATTGATATGCGCCTTTGAATCATTCGTTGTCGAAAGCAGCACCGGTTGGGCCATGGGAAAACTGGGGCCGGTCATGTTAATATAATAGCGCGGTGTATAATCGCTTAATCCCACGTAAGTATATGTACGATAATTTACCCGCCAATCCGTACTGCTACCGGCCGCTTCAACGGCAAGAATCGTTCCATTCGGATTATTGTCCACAGCCAACCGGACATGACCTTCTTTGTGGATCGCGTCACCGGGTTTTAAATCTTCCCAGGAAGCATAAGCAACCGCAATTTCGTCATCCATCTCTCTGGTACTGTAATGACGAGAGAGTTTCCAGCAGCGCGATACAAAACCGGAACAGTCCACGCCTACGGCATAGCCGCTGCCGGAAGATTTACCGGTATATCGATCACCGGCATATTTACCGGCTAGCAATCCGTCATCAAACTGGTCCAGGGTGCTGAAGCCGCCCCATTTATAGGG
>JAUSPJ010000271.1 GCA_030655795.1 Fidelibacterota bacterium
GTCTTTGGGACCATACAGTTTAATTGCCAGGTCGATGACCGGATCATCAAGGGATTCCATTTCCGCCGCAGTTTTATTGTATAACTCTTTTGCATAATCGGCATCTTTAAGACCGGTTTTGGTGAATGTGTGATCCATCCAATCTTCAATGGAATCGGAACCCCGTAGAATGTAATCCAATTCCGTTATCCGCTGCTCCTCCGGAAGCGATGCCGCTTGATTCAGCGCACGAATCATCATGATTTTTTCAAAAGGTTCATAGACACGCAGATGGGCATAATCGATTTTATCGATACTTTCCTTAACCCGTTTTTCTGAAAATTCCGGACGACGTTCGGATTCCGGTTTGGCGCGCTCGCGGGCAACTTCGTAAGCTTTGGCAGCCAGATTATAAAGAACACCGCTGGTGTATCCCCCGAAGTTTTTTAATGCTTCATCATAATCGAAGTTTTCTTCCAGAATTGCATACTGAGCCGCAATATTTTCAATGACGTCTCCGAACTGATTCTTTAGTTTTCGTTTGGAATTGATAAAACTCATCAGTTCATTTTCAAAACGTTGTTTATTTTCGATAAAACCGGACTTTTGCATGCCGTCTATATTGCCCTGGTAATTTTTCATTGTATTGTTGATTCCCGAATCATAGCTGGCGAGCTTGAGTTTGGCATCAGGATTCTCCTCACTCAATTGGGTAATGACATCCAGAATGCTCTGAAAGCGTTTTACGGATGGAATATAATTCCGGTTCAGATTCCAATCCACCGAATACGAGCTTCTATAACGCATGGTTCCTCCGGGAAACCCCAGAATAAATGTTATATCATCGGGTTTTAAGTCAGATCTAGCCATCTTTAAATAATTCGGGGATTTAACAGGAATGTTTTCCAGACTGTATTTCGCTCCGGAACCATCGGGCGCCTGATAGACTCTCAGATAGGTAAAATCACCGGTATGCCGTGGCCACATCCAGTTATCGACATCGCCGCCGTAATTTCCGATGGCGGAGGGCGGTGCGAACACGATCCGCACATCCTGGTATTTATTAAACAAATATTTGACATACTGTTTACCGTTATAGTTGGTAGCAATGTAACAGTATCGGTCCTCGCGATCATTCTCCGCTTCCTTTTCCATGTCGGTAATCATCTGCTCGATTTTCTTCTCTTTTTCAGTCAGATCCTCAATGCCTTTAACACTTTTTAGAATTACATCTGTTACATCGGCCATGCTCTTTAAAACAAAGGCATACTGACCAATCGCCGGTAATTCCTTTTCCTTACTCCCGGCCAGAAATCCATCTGTAATATAATCGACGCCATCTTTTGCAGAATTTCGCTGTAATGCTCCGTAAGCACAGTGATGATTCGTTAATATCAGACCGTCGGGAGATACAAAAGAAGCCGAGCAGCCGCCGAGCCAGACAATAGCATCGCTAAGTGACGGTTTGCCGGAACTGTAAATTTCTTCGGCTGTTATTTGAAATCCTTCCTCAGCTAAATTCAGATCCGGTAACTGAGACAGCAACCACATGCCTTCTTCGGCTTGAATATTCAATACAAACAACAGGCAGAAAATCCCAATCAATAAATACTTGTTTATCATTTAATCCTCCTACTAATCAATACTTAATCTAACTGATTTTCACTAATTGACAAAGTTACAAAAAAGGTCTGTGATGGCTCGGATTACAAATATCAGAAAATCATTGTGATTGAAACCAAAAAATCATTTTAGTATCTAAGAAAATGAAAATTCTGGTTGTTGATGTAATGGAAGAACGAAAACCGAACATGCCGCTGCTGGGCGATCTGTTTCCTGAACTGAAAAATGTTAAAACAACTCACGGCTTGATGAACCTGCCTGACGATCTGAAGGGATCGTGGTTTGTACTGTTCGGCGACCGGATTATCGTTCCGCCTCCAGGCAGCATCAAGGAAGCCGAAGAACGGCTGAAAAAATACGAAGGTTACGACTGGTGGTTTTGTCATAAACCGCTGGAAAAATAGCACACTCATTACATTAGTGTCGGGGCATATGATCAATTGATTGTATGCCCTTTTTATTAAATTTTCTTGCAAACTGTTTTCGAATTGCTTATAATTGCCCGACAGTTGAGAATATGATGAAAATGAAAAATCAAAAACTAAATCAGAACTGGTGGTGGGAAAAGTTAAGAAAGTGGCATTTCCCCGGACATGACGATGAATAAGTAAAAGACCTTTACAGAATAAATTCAGACCCGCCGGCGAAATGCCAGGCGGGTTTTTTGTTTTGTATAGTAACAAAACGAGACATTTATGAATTATGAAACATTTAAAAAATTTTCCAGACCGGGCTTGATCATTCCGGTCTATCGAAAATTCAACGCTGATTTCATCACACCAGTGATAGCTTACCTAAAAATACGGGAAGCCGGTAAACACTCCTTTCTACTGGAAAGTGTTATCCGCGGCGAACAGGTCGGGCGCTATTCTTTCCTGAGCCAGGAACCGTACCTGATTCAGAAATTCACCGATAATAAGACGATCACGATCGCCGATCATAAGAACAAGATCCACAAAGAAGATTTCTTCGATCTGCTGCAGCATCAACTGAAGGATTATGATTTACTGTTGACTGAAGAGCTGCCGCGCTTTACCTGCGGTGCAGTGGGCTATGTTGGCTATGAGATGATCGGTCAGATTGAAAAACTGCCTGAGCCGAAAATCGATGTGATTGGCACTGACGATGCGCTCTTCGGATTTTATAATCAGCTAATCGCCTTCGATCATTTGAAAAATGAGGTCATCCTGATTGCCAATGTTTTTATTAATGAAAACAGCGATGATTATCAGCTCTTCCAGGAAGCCCAAAACCGACTGGATCACCTGCAGGATAAATTGAACAGACCATTCGATAATTCACTGGAATTTAAGGCGGATTGGAAAACAGAGGGAGCCAATTTTACAAAAAATGATTTCCTAAAAGCTGTCGAGAAATCCAGAGAGTATATTTTTGCCGGAGATATCTTTCAGACAGTAATTTCTCAGCGTTTTTCAGTAGCCTATAGCGGTGATTCCTTTCAGGTCTATCGGACATTGCGGAATATCAATCCATCCCCCTATATGTTTTACCTCGATTTTCTGGATTATCAGGTAATTGGTTCATCGCCGGAGCCTATCATCCGGGCAGAAGATGGCGAGCTGGAGATCATACCTCTCGCCGGTACCCGTCAGCGTGGCGAGGATAAAAATGAAGATGAAGCGCTGGCTGAAAATTTACTGAAAGATCCCAAAGAACTCGCCGAACACGTGATGCTGGTGGACCTTGCCAGAAATGATGTCGGGCGAATTTCTGAATACGGTAGCGTCAAAGTAAAAGACTTCAAGACCATCCAAAAGTACTCGCATGTCATGCACATTATTTCCAGAGTTACCGGAAAATTGCGGAAAGGTTTGACCGTTGTAGACGCGTTTAAATCGGCTTTTCCGGCGGGAACAGTCTCAGGCGCACCCAAGATTCGGGCAATGGAAATCATTAATGAACTGGAGCCGCAAAAGCGGGGTATTTATGCCGGTGCAATCGGCTATTTCAACTATGGCGGCAACATGGATCTGTGTATCGGAATTCGCACTATCGTAGCCAGCAGGGATCGCATGTACTATCAGGCAGGCGCCGGGATTGTCGCGGATAGCATTCCCGAAAACGAATATCAGGAAACCTTAAATAAGTGCAAAGCCCTGCGCCGTGCAATCGAGCAGGCAGACGGAGGGATCAATGATTTTATTTATCGATAATTATGACTCCTTTACCTATAACCTCGTGGATTATATCGGGCAGATGGAACCCGATATGCAGGTCGTTCGCAACGATCAGATCGATGTCGCTGAAATAGGGAAACTAAATCCAGACGGAATCGTTATTTCCCCTGGTCCCGGTTCGCCAGATGACGCGGGTATTTCCTGCGACGTCATTAAAACCTATCACCGGACAGTTCCCATTTTGGGCGTATGTCTGGGTTTTCAAGCCATTGGCCAGGTTTTCGGTGCCAGAATTATCCGGGCGCCGTTTCCCGTTCATGGTAAAACCTCGGCTATCCAGCACAATTGCCAGGGATTGTTCAAAGGAATCACATCTCCCATGGAAGCAACCCGTTATCATTCATTAATTATTGAACATGCAAGCTTATCCGATGAATTTATGATCAGCGCCGAAAGCGAACACGGCCTGATTATGGCGATCGCACACAAAGAGCATCCGGTATACGGCGTTCAGTTTCATCCGGAATCCATTTTAACGCGCGACGGTATGACTTTATTATGCAACTGGCTGGAAATTATCAAAGAATTTCGGAGGACATCATGATAAAAGAACAACTGGAAAAAATTGCCCACAGCAGAGACCTTAGCAGAGATGAAGCTGCCAAGGTGTTACAGATGATTATCGATGAACAACTGACGGCAACGGAAATCGGTGCGTTTCTGTTTGGTCTCCGTATTAAGGGTGAATCGGTGGATGAAATTCAGGGATTCATCGACACGATGCAACAGCATATGATAAAGGTAACGTTAGACGATCATAATGCTATTGACATTTGCGGAACCGGCGGTGATAATAAACACTCATTTAATGTGTCCACAACGGCAGCCATTGTCATTGCCTCCGGAGATGTTTCTGTAGCCAAGCACGGTAACCGCTCGGTTTCTAGTAAAACCGGATCGGCTGATGTTCTGGAAATTCTGGGCGTCAGGATTGATCTTTCGCCGGAAAAAACCAAACAGTGCGTCGATGAAATCGGTTTTGGTTTCTTTTTTGCGCCCCTGTATCACCCGGCAATGAAAGCCGTCGTTCCCCATCGCAAAAATCTGGCAACCCGGACTGTTTTTAATATGCTCGGTCCCTTACTGAATCCAGCCGGTGTCAAACGTCAGCTGATCGGCACTTTCAACAGAGAAACCGCTCAAAAAACTGCTGCAGTCCTCAAACAGCGGAATTATTTGAAAGCCTGTGTCGTCCATAGCGATGATGGATTTGATGAGATTTCACCCTTTACTGATAACCGAATATTCGAAGTTGATAAAGATAAAACTGAAATTGATAGTTATATATTTACACCAGTTAAATATTCGGGTATCTTTAACGAGGAAGCGAGCGTTCAAGGCGGTGACGGCGAGCAAAATGCTATCATTACTTTATCGGTCCTGAGAGGCGAGAATGGTATCCCAAGGGCAATGACCATCCTGAATGCTGCCTTTGGATTGTACGTCGGCGACAGAGTAAAAACTATCAATGACGGGATTTCCTTGGCGACTGAATTAATCGATAACGGCAACGCCATGATGAAACTGAATGAGGTTCGGGAATTCAGTAATGACCTGGCAAATTAAGGATAAAGCATGACGATTCTCGACGAAATAATTACACATAAGAGATCGGAACTGGAGGCTTTAAAATCTCACATCCCCGTTGAATTTTATCAGAATGCCATCGTCAATTTGCCAAGGACAAAGAGTCTTCGCCGGAAATTGGACATGAGCAGAGATTTTTACTTTATCTGTGAAATCAAAAAAGCATCGCCATCCCAGGGCATTATCCAGGCGAATTTCGATCCCATCAAGCAAGCACAACAATATGTTGAAGCAAAGGCAGATGCCATTTCAATTCTGACTGACGAGAAATATTTTTTGGGCAAACTCGACTACCTTAAGGAAATTCGGAAAACCGTCGATTTGCCCCTGCTGCGCAAAGACTTCATCATCGATCCCTATCAGATTTATGAATCCCGTTACCATGGTGCTGATCTGATCCTGTTGATTGCCCGGGTTTTGACAAAGAAACAGATCCTCGAATTTTCTAATCTTGCGGCGGCGTTAAAAATGGAAGTTCTGCTCGAACTGGCAGATGCTAATGACTTAGACAAAATTCCTGCAGCTGATCAACATATTATTCTAGGCATCAACAACCGGAATCTGCTTACTTTTAATGTCAGTCTTGAAAATTCATTGCGGCTGAAACCATTGCTGCCCGAGGGATTACCAGTTATCAGCGAGAGCGGAATTTTAACAGCGATGGATTGTAAGTTGCTTTATGAAATTGGCTTTGCCGGTGCATTGATCGGTGAATCGCTGATGCGGGCAGCTTCCCCGAAAGCGCTGCTCGATGAATTCAGAAAGGGAATTACCAATGCCGGTTAAACTTAAAATTTGTGGGATCACTACCCTGGCGGACGCACAGATGGCAGTTGAGTTAGGTGTGGACTGGCTCGGATTCAATTTTTATCCTAAAAGTCCACGGTATATTGATCCGTTAAAAGCAGCGGAAATTATAAAAAAACTACCAGACCATATCCAAAGCATCGGAATTCTGGTACAGCCAACACTGTCTGAGATAAATGAAATTATTCAGATCGCTCAAATCCAGCGACTACAGATTTATGAGCCTATGGATTTCAGCGACCTGTCCATTTTACCAATTCCGTCAATTATCTGCCATCGAATATCGGATAATCAAAATAAATCCTACGACTTTATGAATGCCGATATGATATTGCTGGACAATCATTCTAAAAACGCTTTCGGCGGCACTGGTAAAGCCTTCGACTGGGCGAATATCCCGGCAAATATTCCAAGGGATAAACTGATTCTCACGGGAGGGATTACTCCGCAAAATATCAGTCAGGCGCTGGAAACCGTAGATCCGGCTGTCATTGATGTAGCCAGCGGTTCGGAGCTGTCACCCGGCAAGAAAGATCATGATAAAATTAAAATATTAGTCGAAAAAGTGAGAGAATTTAACAGGAAATAAACCATGACTCGATTCAACAAAATTGGTTATTTCGGTGAATATGGCGGTCAGTTTATCCCCGAGATATTGCGACCGGCTTTAATAGAACTGGAAGACGCCTACAATAAACTAAAAGATGATCCGCAATTTCAGCAGAAGTTCAAAGAAGAGCTGCATGACTATGCCGGTCGACCGACAGCGCTGTACTTTGCCGAAAACCTGACGAAGCACTTCCAAAAAGCAAAAATTTATCTGAAACGTGAAGACCTGAATCATACGGGCGCGCATAAAATTAACAACGCTATCGGGCAGATATTACTGGCACAGTACATGAATAAAAAACGCATTATCGCCGAAACCGGCGCTGGTCAGCATGGCGTCGCAACAGCTACTGTCGCTGCCCGGGCTGGACTGGAGTGCTGCATCTATATGGGTGCAGAGGATATCGAGCGTCAGCACCCCAATGTTCAGCGGATGCGCCTGCTGGGGGCAGAGGTGAAACCCGTTCACTCCGGCACGGCTACCCTAAAAGACGCCACCAATGAAGCTATGCGGGATTGGCTGGCTAATGTAAAAACCACGCATTATATCATTGGATCGGTCGTTGGTCCCCACCCATTTCCCATGATTGTCCGGGACTTTCAGAAAATCATTGGCGAGGAAACCCGTGCACAGATTCAGAAAAAAGAAAATCATCTGCCCGATTACATTCTTGCCTGTGTCGGTGGCGGCAGTAATGCTATCGGAATATTTCATCCGTTTCTTGAAGATGCAGAGGTGAAATTGATCGGTGTCGAGGCAGCCGGTCTGGGCATTGACAGTCATCAACATGCGGCAACTCTGGGCAGAGGATCATGCGGGATATTCCATGGCATGAAAACCTACATCCTTCAAAATGCCGACGGACAGATTCAATTACCCTACTCCCTGTCTGCCGGGCTGGATTACCCCGGTGTCGGACCGGAACACAGTTATTTATTCAATAGCAAACGTGTCGAATACAATTCTGTGACTGACCAAGAAGCACTGAATGCCGTGGCACTTTTAAGTCGTATTGAAGGGATTATCCCGGCACTCGAATCGGCTCACGCCCTGGCTTATCTCAATTACCTGATGCCAAAAACACAGAAGGAAGAGATCGTTATAGTCAATCTCAGTGGCCGCGGTGATAAAGACATGGACATCTATATTACTCACATTTGTGAAGCGGAGAAGAATAAACAATGAGTAAAATATTTAACCAAATCCTGACATCTAAAAAACAGCAAAACGAAAAGTATCTTTCCATATTCCTGACCGCCGGATTTCCGGAAAAAGACGATACGGTCGACATCATCCTGCAACTGGCCGAAAACGGTGTTGATTTTATTGAATTGGGAATTCCCTTTTCCGATCCCATTGCTGATGGGCCAGTAATCCAAAAAGCCTCAGACAAAGCCCTGACAAACGGCATTAGGCTGAAAGATGTGTTAAACATCGTAAAAAAGGTCAGAGAATCATCGGACATACCTGTTATCCTGATGGGTTACCTGAATCCAATTCATACAATGGGTATAGAAATGTTTTTAAATAATGCTAAAGAAGCGGGCGTTGACGGCCTGATCATACCGGATTGGCCTTATGAAGAAAGTCACCTTTATTTAGAGCAGATGCAGCGTGCGGATATTGATCTGATTCACCTGATTGCACCAAATACGCCCAAAACAAGAATCCGGGAAATTGACACTATCAGTACGTCCTTTATCTATTGTGTGGCATATACCGGCGTCACCGGTCAGGATAACAGACCAACCCGGAGAACAACTGAATTTTTTAAGTATCTAAACCAAACCCTGAAACATCCCTGGATTATCGGATTCGGAGTAAATAACCACCGGGATTTTCAACTATATACACAATATTCCGACGGCGTGATTATCGGTTCCGCCTTTATTCAACTCCTGGAAACAACCCCGGCATCTGCCCGCATAGCCGCCATCCGGTCATTTATCAGAGGTGTCAAATAATCCTTCAAGAAGATTTAAAACTAACTTCTTCTTGAATATTTTGTTATAATTGTGTAAATATAATCATTGCCGGAAGGGTTTATGAAAAATCAATTGCGAAATTTTATCGAAATCCTCAAACTGGAACTGGACGACCTGCAGGATGATATTCATTCTCTCAAGAAAATCTGCGAGCGCAAACTGAAAGATGGTCTGATTACCAATTACGTTCAAATGGAAAATATGGCACTCTATGATAATGAGCTCCATGCAATAAATTCCTTCCGTAATATCCTAAATGAAACCAATCCCGAAAACTTCGATTCACTAGAAAAACTGGTGTTTCACCTGGATGAAAATTTCAAAGCCACAATGAAGTCCTGCGCTTACGCCAAAGCCGGGCATATCTGCATCGAGCGCAAGATGCTGAAAGTGGCGAAGTATGTTCGGGGCGATGGATTCTCAAATTGAAATATTAAAGGTAAAAGGAAAAATTAAAAAGTATAATACCTCATTCGTCATCTCGCATCCCCGATTCATCGGGGTGAGAGATCGGGTAAGACAAATACACAGGTCTTAACCGATTTTTCATCGTCCCGACACAGGTCGGCAATTTTATCATATAAATTAATTTGCCAAAAATTCGATATATAATAATGAATATGCAGGATAAATCAGTACAATATTGAGGTAAAGGACAAATTAAATATGACGGTTATTATAGATAATCGTTTTATTGAATTTTTGAGATTATCATAAATTTCATATTTACGCCTCCTTTTGTTTGGACATGTGTTATACTTTTTATTTGCTAAAAATACTATTTTGCAGAAATAACCGCCATATATTAATTGACTTTCTCCTTTTTGTATATTATATTTACCATTATGAATTAATATTAGAAAGGGGTATGATAATGGCAATTAAAAGGCAGAATAATTTCTTCTTTTCCGGCACCTCAGGTTGTCTTGCTATTAATCCTTCCGACAGTGCTGCTATAAAATTAGCTATGCTGATTGAGGGTAAATGTATGGGGTTAGGTCCTACCAAAGCTGCAAAGAAGTATGGATATACTAAACAACACTTTTTTCAAGTTCTTAATGCTTACAATGAAGGTGGAATAAAAGCGCTTAAGGATAAGAAAAGGGGACCAAGGGGAAAATACGTTAGGACTGAAGTCACAGAGAACCAAATTATTCGGCATCGATTTTTAGATCCAGACGCAAGTCCAAAAGCTATTACTCAGAAGTTAAATCAAAGTGGATATAGAGTCAGCCTAAGGAGTGTGGAACGTACCATTACAGAAAAAGTGTTACAAAAAAAAACTTCACTTATTAAATCCTCAAAAAGAGGTAAAACCGATTGAAGTTCATGTAACAAAACGGGGAACGGAAAGCCGTTCTGCAGATGTAGAAAGTATAGAGCGTGGTGTCAGAGAATTATTGGCACAGAAAGTATCCGGAACTTTGTTAGGTATATGGTTATTGATTCCAGAGCATTTGCGTTTAGGGACATGGGATTTACTAACTACATGGACTGGTGATAATCACAGTGGGATTAAACCACGTTTAGCCCTTCAAATGGTTCATGAATCCGCGTTATGTACAACAGGAATTCGTCAAACACGTTCCTTATGTCATCAAAGTTTTGAATTGGCAAACGGTTTACCATACATTGCCACAGATGAGGAAGTTCATTATTTATTGGATGAACACAGTATTGATGAAGCAAAAAAGTTGCAGATTAGGTTGGCTTTGCTTCGTCAATGTCTTGGGCATTATAAGAGTAATATTTTAGCCTTTGATCCCCACCGAATTCGTACTTATTCTCGCCGTATTATGCCAAAAAAGAAGAGTCGTCCCAATGAACGTTCCAATCCAGTTCTTCAGACATTTTTTGGCTTAGACGTACAGACGGGGCAACCTCTGGGATTTACCATAGGGTCATCAGGAAAAACAACTACAAGAGCTTCTTTAGAATTGTTAGAGATGATGGACATGATTTTACCATCAAATAATGTGTTACTTTTAGCAGATACAGAACATGAAAGTTGTAGATTAATAGATCACATTATCGAAAGTGACAGATACGATATTTTAATGCCCGCTGCCCGAAAGAAAGCTGTTATCAATACGATTAAAAATCTGGAATATAAGCGTCACTGGGCTGGTTATGCCACTGCTGAAACGCAATACAGATATAAAGAAAATAAGCATGAATTCAGATTAATTGGACAGCGTAGCGGCGAAAAGGAAGAAGAATATAATTACAAACCTTTTATTACTACTGGAGATAACTCTTCCTTGGAATTAATTACAGAAGATTATCCAGAGCGATGGACTATAGAAGAATTCTTCAACTTTGAAGGAGCAATGGGATGGGATCGTGCGTCAACTATGAATTTAAACATTCGATATGGAAAACTCTCTTTGGCTCTTATTGCTCAAGCAGCAACTTACCAACTTAAGAAAATATTGCCAAAACCATATAGAAAATGGACAGCTCCGAAGGAGTCTCTACGAGACAAAACATCTTGCAGATTCCATTTTACGTGGAATTGATGGTGATTTGCGTGTAAAGGATGATACTATCATTGCTACTTTATATAATGTACCTGAATCATTAAATTTGAAACAATATTATGAAGATTTACCAAGTAAATTAGAGAGAGAAGGCATCAATCCTAAAATACCATGGCTGTTTGATTTTAAGTTGGATTTTCGATTCAAATAGTATTGATGAGTCAAATTTATTTGGGGTATAAAATTGCTGATAAATCGAGACAACGAAGTATCCCTTATGACCAAGGTTACGAACATTGCAGATACATTTGGGGTTTAAATCTGGCTGCGGGGCTGTGCTCCGTAGCCACGTATCCGTTCCGGAGCATGAGCCCCGGAACGAGAAATACATTGGGGTTGTGGGGGATTTTTTCGTCTTCATCCCGACTTCCGTCGGAATTTCACCGGACAGGTCGGTCGTATACTCACTCAGATGACTTGACAAGAACCTGTCATACTGAGGAGTCCCGATGCAATCGGGGTGACGAAGTATCCCTAAGGACCAATGCGAATAGCTCAAATTTCCCGGATTGGATTCACCGCTCCAACACTCCAGTTCTCCATCGCTCCACTCTTGATAAAGGGAGATTCTTCGGTCGTTAACTCCTTCAGAAAGACAAAGAAACAATATCAATAATCTTCTTCGATATCACTATAATCGGTTTTTTCTATTTCCCGTAGCACTTTCAATTCCGCTTCGGTGTACTTCTCAATCGTAAATCCCGTGTATCCATAAAAAATCGAAACCAGCGGGTTGATGAGGTTCAGGAACGCAAAGGGCAAATAAGCAAAGGGATAAACTCCCAGCGTGGCGAACATAAACGCGCCCCCGCTGTTCCAGGGAATCAGCGAAGAGGTCAGTGTCCCGGCATCCTCCAGAATACGGCTGAGGTTCTTCGGCTTCAGCCCCCGGTCGTCATAAATCTTTTTAAACATACGGCCCGGCAAAACAATCGCCAGGTACTGGTCCCCGGCAATCATATTCGTCCCGATACAGGTCAGAACGGTAGCCGTCACCAGTGAACCGGTACTCTTTGCCACGGAAATAATTTTCAGTGCGATGGCTTTCAGCATACCGGAGGATTCCAATACACCGGCAAAACTCATGGCGCAGAGAATCAGCGAAACCGTCCACATCATACTGTCCAGCCCGCCGCGGGTCAGAAGATTATCAATCGCCTCATTCCCCGTGGCCGCAACAAAACCGTAGTGGGCACTTTGGACGATATCATTCAACGATGTGTGCTGAAACAGGGCCGCAAACAGTCCGCCCAGGACCGTTCCGCCCAGCAGTCCGGGAATCGCCGGCACTTTGAATATCACCATGCCAATCACCAGCAGCGGCGGCAGCAACAGGACCGGCGAGATAAAAAACTGGTCCGACAGGCCATTAAGAATGACATTGATAGCATTCATATCCAGATCTTTACCGCCGTATCTCAGGCCAAGGAAGGTATACAGAATCAGGGCAATAACCAGACTCGGCCCGGTTGTATAGACCATATGCCGGATATGCTCAAAAAGTTTTGCGCCCGTCACGGCCGGAGCCAGGTTTGTAGTATCCGACAGCGGCGACATTTTATCCCCGAAATAAGCCCCGGAAATGATTGCCCCGGCCACCATGGGCAATGGAATGCCAAACCCTTTCCCGATCCCGATAAGGGCAACACCCACCGTACCGGCTGTGGTCCATGAACTTCCCGTCGCTAATGAAACAATACAGCAGATCAGCGCCGTAGCCAGCAGAAACACGCGCGGTGAAATAATTTTCAATCCGTAATAGATCATGGTCGGCACAATACCGGCGGTAATCCAGGTGCCGATGATCATCCCGATAATCATTAAAACCAGGATAGCCGGCAGTGAAATTTTAATCGTATTGATCATGCCGGTCCGTATCTTTTCCCAGCGATAGCCGGAAAAAACGGCCACAATCGCAGCCACTGCAGCTGCGGATATTAGCGGGATATGCGGGTCACCATGGAGAAATCTCAGCACATATACCAGCACTAGGGCCAGGTAAATTACCGGAACAATTGCCCACCTGAATGGTATTACGAGTTCGGTCTTTTTTTTCATATAAAAACCTGTCAGGTTTACTTTGTTAATGGTTTTTACCGCATAGAATCGCTGACAATATAAAGAAAAACGAGCGAAGTATTAAGAGAAAAGCTTGGCGAAAGTGCCTGTGCTGTTTTAGATTTCGCAGGATGATGGAAATCAAAATACTCGACCGTTATGTTGTCAAAAAATTTATCCTTCTTTTCGTTATGTCGCTGCTGACATTCCTGGTCATCTTTCATATCGTTGACATCATTGAAAAAATCGATAAGTTTCTAAAATCCGAAATGTCCGTTGTGGACATCGCCTGGTTTTATTACTATCAGTTGCCCTGGTTTATTGATATTGCAATTCCCATGTCTCTACTTTTGGCTTCGGTATTTACAATCGGCTCAATGGGCAAGTCCAACGAACTGGGCGCCATCAAATCCTCGGGTATCAGCCTCTATCGCATCTCCATACCGCTCTTACTGATCGGTCTGCTTATCAGCGTCGGCTCCTTCTTTTTCGAAGATGCAGTTGTCATCCCGGCTTCCCGGAAGCGCCTGGATATTGAACAGAATCAGATGAAACACCGCCAACAGGCCCAAAAAACCATTTACACCAATATCATGTTTCAGGACTCTCCCACCTGCAATATCGTCATATCCCGTTTTGATACCCGGAAGAATACGGGCAGCACAATCACCATTCAAAAGACCAAAGACAACATTCTGGTGCAACGCATCGATGCCCGAAAAATGGAATGGCAGCCCGAACAGAACGCCTGGCTGTTAAAGGATTTCAAAATCCGTAACTTCGACCAGGATGGTTTTGAAACGGTTTCTACCGCAATCACTGATTCACTATTTCATCTGAATTTACATCCCGAAGATGTCACCAAGACATCGCTCGACCCGGAAAGCATGCGCTACCGGGAACTGGCGGATTTCATCACCCGCCTTGAAGAAAGCGGCAATGACCCGCGCAAGTGGAAAATCAATCTCTATTATAAAATCGCTTTTCCTTTCACTAATTTTATTGTCATATTGTTCGGATTGCCGCTGGCCGCAATGCGCGAGCGCAAGGGCGTCAGTTTCGGCGCCGGGATGAGCCTGCTGGTTATTTTTATCTATTACGGTTTTATTAAATTCGGCCAGGTCATGGGCTACAAGGGCTTGCTCAGCCCCCTGTTGTCGGTCTGGATCGGAAATATAGTATTCTTAATCGGCGGCGCCTACCTGCTCTACAAAATCCGCCAGTAAATCCATCCTTCCCCACCCGGTCATCGTGAAGAGTCCCGGTTTACCTTAGATGAACACGGCGATCCATTTTATCTTACCCTCAGCGTTCTCTGCGGTTGTTTTTGAAGTTTCTATTCCGCGCTAATCCGCAAGTAATTATTCGTTTTTCATAAAATCTTTACGCTTGCCGGTTGTGTACACATTCAGGGCAATATTGATCCCTTTTGCCGTCGTAAACCATAAACCCTGGTTCAGACCAAACGCCCAATCAACATGGATAAAACCGGTGTGGAAGCCGCTGCCGAACGTCATCTCCAGGTGTTTCCAGCCGCCGAAGGACACACCGGCCCGAAGGGGGATTCGGGGGCTCTTGGTCACTTCAATCCCGGTGCTCCATTTCCAGGCGCCAAATGAATAAAACCGGTCCTCAAAACCGACAACAAAATCCATCGCCAGCTGCATACCGTCTTCAATCCATTTGGACATACTGAAACGGGCCAGACTGGGATAATTCATAACAAATTCACTGGAGTCGGAAATGGACCGATTACCACCGGGAAAAATATCGCTAAATCCGGCTTTCCCAAAAAATTTGTCCATCCGGGCTTCATTGACCTTAAACCAGTAGGCATGATTCCCACCGTCTCCAATAAACCCCTGATTTCCCATTAATCGTGAAATGATTGTGCTTTTATTCCAGTTAATCTGGCCAAAAACATTTGTGACGGAAAAACCAAGCCGGTAGCCGTCGATTTCCTGGGTGGTAATGCCGATATCCATTCCAAAACCACGCCCGCCAACGGACTGCTGAAACAGGTAATAGCCTTCCCCTTCCATATAATTTTTACCGGAAGAGAAATTGGTCTTCACATAGCCGTATGAAGAATCGGGATTCAACCCAAAATAGCTGATACCCTGCAGGTATTTAAAGGACACTCCGAAAAACAGTTTTTTAATCGGAAAGGCAAAGGAGTAAGCATACTGATTCATAATCAGAAAATCTTCCCGGAAATCCAGGCTCATTTCCTCGCCAATCGGATTACCGTCAACGATGAACGTCACCAGTCCTTTGGGCAATCCAATATCGCCGATCATGATGACATCCGAGGTAAAGGCTTTATTGTAGCGTGAAAAATTCAGATAGGGAATAGGAACATGCAAATCTGTAAAAATCCGCAAGCCATTTGCAGGAATTTCCGCCAGAAACTGTTCTTTCAGCAAACCGTCATTGGCCTCAAAGTCTTTGCCGTTATATTTGTTATAGCTGCGCATGGAGAGCATATTATTAGTAAAACTGGTATTGATTCCACCCCAGACGCGATAGGATTTGTACTGTTCCTGAATAGCCAGGTTGGCGGGATTATAATCCACTGTGAACAGACCGCGGGCCATGACGCCATAGGCGCCTGCGAGCGCCATTCCGCGGGGGTCCCGCCGGGTTTGCCCCGATAACGAGACTATCAATCCCAGAAGGATACAAGCAATGACAATCTTTTTAGCGTGGCGGAGCTGCATTCTATTTCCGATTCAGGGGAGTTGGTTTCTTCAAACTATCTGTTTCAACACTGTCATCTTCGGATTCCACCGGCCCAAACATGGTTCCGGCATCCAGTTTCATACTGAAAAGCGATACAATTCTGATAATATCATTGTAACCGATGAAAACAAAATCATCGGTCCCGTTAAAGTGAATTCGGGGACGAATATAATGGGTTTTGTTACTTATTATGACCTCAATCTTTGCCGAATCAATCACCGCACTCTGTTTCACAAAGCCGGGTATTCGAACACGCTTATTCTGATCCAGCACGGGTTCCGGTAATACAATGGTCGCCAGCGTATCAACGATAACACTGATGTTCCCGGTATCGGTAATGGCAAAAATCGTGTCATTAATAAACTGATAACCGGAATCGAGACTATCGGAATACAGGGGAAAATAATCATACGTTGAAATCAGAATATCCACCCGGCCGGACAGCGGAAAATCATTAGTTATCTCGGAAATAATCGCCGCTTCAATCAAGCCGCGTTGGAGTCTTTGCCGGGTTTCTGCGTCCATGGGAGCCAGCTTCGACGATGTCACCGGGATAAAGGTCATATCATTGATCTGCATGACAAAAGGCACAATCACTTCGTAACTGCCCCAGAAGGATTTATTTACCTGCAGCCGGGATGTATCATCGGCCGGAATTGCCGCTTTACCGAAAACCATCATCGAATCGGGTACCAGATTAAAAATCGGCGCAATATCGATCACTATATTCGACTGTTTTACCGGCTCCTGATCACTGGCTCTATAGATGATTTCATTTGCAGAAATTACTTCCGGCGCTCTGTTTTCCTTATACCCGACAATATTAAATTCCAGTTCCGTCTGAGCCTGGATTTCATTGAACAGATGTAACTTCAGCAGAACTTCGCCAAAATTGACGTCGCCAAAACCGCTTGGGATATCACTGATGGTAATCGGTGGAATAGCGAAAGATTCATTAAAAAACCCGACGATTTCCTTGAATTTCATAATGGCAATATTCAGTGAAAAATTCAGCATACCGTCACCGAAATCAAGGGGAATCGTTGACACTGTATCGCCGTCATCCGGTAAAATCGTGATCGTGGTTACAACCAGAATCGAATCGACAATCGTGGTGGGATCGACATTCCGCAGCGTATCCAGGTCAAGACGTTCCGAACCCTGGGAAACCTCACCGGTGTTGAGTATTGCATCGATTGTCAATGCTCCCGATTCGTCATAAAAATTATAAAAGACAAGCTCCATATTCATATTGACAGGTAACGTATTTTCGATTCGCCAGCTGATTAAATTGGTATCCGGGCTTAACGTGGGTGTTTCCCCGAGTATTCCTTTGAATATTGTATTGTTTGATTCCGGTAATTTCTGGGCGGTACGGGTTTCGATGGGTTCCGGTTTGCCGGTAAAACTCTCGATTTCATTGATACTGACATCGACAGTCAACGTCATATAGGGATCGGTATTGGCCGGGATTACTAACGGCGCCTCGTCTGTTCCGGCCAGGATTGCCGTTATGGAGACGGCGATGGAATCCTGTAATTGTTTACCCCGTAAGTCGCTGTTGCTGGATCGGGTTTCGCCGGCCGGAATCGTTTCATAAAACGACTCGGCAATAATCGATCCGTCTTTATTTTTCATCTGGATAACGACCGAGTCCAGGTCCATCAGCGTTTCGTTTTCTACGCTTGTGGAAAATTCACCATCCCCGATCGTCAGGTAGTCCACCCGTTCAAAATAGGGAATTCCGTCTTTGTCAAATATCTGGTACGGCATTTCCTGATCAATCAGCGGTGTACGCGGGATTGCCGGAACAGTCAGGGTATCCGCTCGTGGCAAAGAGATACCGGCAAGGGTCGCCAGGCGAAGTTTTTGAGAGAATGTAATTTCTACCGGATTACTGGCCTGATCCATATCGCCAAAATCCTGCTGAAAGGCGACATTCGTGGCGGTGGGAATCACAAAAATATCCTCCGTCAGCGTCACCGTATCCAGCAACCCTTCGAATTTAAAATACAGTGAATCCGACAGACTATCGCCAAAAATGCCGTTAGTAGAATCCTGTAAATCCCCAAGGGGTAACGACACGTCTGTTAGTGGTAGGTTAATTGTCTGATAAAACTTGGGTAATTCCGGAGGCTGGAACGGATCGTATGTACAGCTCAGAGACCACCATATCAGGGATAAAATCACCAGGATAAGGCTTGTTTTATATCTAAATGGAATTCGAAATTTCATCACGGAGCATTGATCTCGGGCAATCCGCAGTTCCTGCAGATATCAGTCGTTATTTTGTTTTATGTTTTCCGGTAAAGTACGAACCCAGAGAAAAGTGGAAGCCTTGGGCGGTATGCAGCCAGATTCCGCGATGGAAACCGATGGCCCAGTCCAGGTGAGCAAAACCGAGATGCAAACCGCTGCCGAGATTGACTTCCCAGCCGCTGATATCTCCGACCGCGAGACCAAAGCGGAATGGCGTTTTGCGGAGATAAGTATATTCCATTCCCATCGACAGCCGCCATCCCTGGTTGTAATTAAACCGGTCCCTGAAACTGGTAGAAAAATCCATCGCCAGCAGTAAATCAGCGCTCATCTGCTTGGCCATTCCAAAACGTAAAACCAGGGGCAGTTTAGTGGTAAATGTACTGGAATCGTCCTCGATAATTTCACTGCTGCTGTAGAAAAAATCACTGTAAGCGCTGTCCCCTTCAAACAGTTGATCGGCGGCGATATCCCGAAATTTAAACTGGTAGCGATAGCTTTCCCCGTCAAAGGGCAGGTTCAGGTCCGAATTTTTAAATAAGCCGGTTTTAACCTGGTTTCCCATTAACTTCAGAATTGAATTGCCCATACCGTCGGAAAACAGTGTTGGACTGTTCCATTTGATCAAACCGGCAATATTCTGTACGCAAAAGCCGATATCCAGACCGCTTTTATCCCGGTACGTCAGACCGATATCGACACCCACTCCCCGGCCGGCGCCGGACTGCCGAAAGAGATAATCTCCCCAACCGGTCAGAACAAAGGCGGCGGTATCCACCATAATCGATCCGCTGCTCTGTCCGGGCGCCAGGCCGTAATATCCCAGTCCCTGGTAATATTTCAATGAAAATCCAACCGCCAGGTTGTCATAAGGAATCCCCATGGAATAGGCATATTCAATGGCGGTCATCGCATCAATCCGAAGATCGGTTTTGTATTCGACGCCCTTTTCCCAGTTTCCGAAAATCACATCCAGGGCCGGTTTGGAAATGTAATAATCCGATATGTAAAGTATGTTCGTTGTAAACGCTTTATTCCCTTTGGAAAAATTGACAATCGGCAATGGGATATTGATCGTGCTGTTTGTCCGCCAGCCATCATCCGGCAGATCGTCAATAAATTCGCTCTGCAGTTCACCGCCGTCAGCCGTTAAATCCTTACCCCCATATTTTGATGATGTCAGCAGGGAATAAAAATTATTCGTCAATTGCCAGTCAATACCGCCCAGATAAAAATAGCTGTTATAGGTTGATGGAAACGCCAGGTTGGCGGGATTACTGCTGACGCTGAAAACACCTTCGGGAATAGCCGTAAACGCGCCACCCATCGCCACAGCCCTTGGGTGCGACAGGCTCTGGCCGGATAGTGAGCTTGCGAAAAGTGCAATCACTATCGCAAGCTTTGTGAGGTATCGATGCTCTCTCCACATATTTGAAAAAGTCATCTGCATATACTATCCGGTTGTATCCGTTACTGTTTGATTCAATACCGCTGGATCAAACAGCAAATTTAAGTAACTCTTGATTTCAATCCGGTAATCGCTCTGTAAGAATACCCGGCTGGTATCTGGATTCAGCAAATGAAATTTTGGCAGAAAATAACAGGTGTCCGCAATCAGGGCCAGTGCGCTGGAATCGGCAAAATATACCTGATTATTCCAGCCGGCGGAAACCAGGGAATCATCCTGCATGGTCGCCAAGGGCAACTCAACAACCGCCAGCGTATCGATAATCACCAGTTCTGTATCCGTACTGATATAATAAAGCGTATCATTGATATATTCAAAGCCGGTATAATTACTGGCCTCAGCGGAATCCGCCGGAAAGACCCGCTGATTTCCAATCAGGAGCAGCAGGGAACCGCGAAACGGGGTCCGGTTCGTGATGCTGATATCCAGCTGAGCGCCATTCTGGGACCGGCTGATATTAGAGCGGGTCAGGCTGTCTGTAATAAAAAACCGGGTTGGATTAGCGGCGGCCAATTGCATCTCTGCCGGTAATGTTATTAATAATGGCGCATATAGCTGATAACCGACTGTAATTTTATCGCTGATACTGCTGCCGTCATATTGCATTAATGGCTGCGCGGCTTCAACATAAAACGTGATGCTGTCCGGAAGAACTGCCATAACAGGCGCAAGGTCCAGCCGGTATGCTGTCCCACTGATAGTAAACGCTGAATCAATAGTTACATCTGTTCGGAACTGGTTTTTTCCGGAAATGACAATATGGATTGAATCATAGTCATCCACATCCTGAAGTGTAATATCGGCGTTGGCATTATCAAAAAGAATCCCGTCGGCACCGTCCGGACTGCTGAGGAACTCCTGTCCGGTCAGGTATCCCGATGCAATCGGTCGGCCATAAAAAGAATCCAGGTGCAGTGTTCCTATCTCGAACCGTATCATTAAATTCTGCGATAATTCTTCCCGGAGTGTATCCCGGATCATAATTGTCAGTCCGAATTCCAGGGAATCAATAAAGGATGTCCGGTTTTTGCTGAACAATGAGTCATCAGCAAAACTCATCGTCAGTTGATTACTCAGACTGTCAGCCGCCAGGTGCAGTGTGTCAATCCAGATTGTATCGGTATCGGCATTTTTAAAATTACGGGCAATAATCTCAATATCCAGATCATTGCTGAGAGTCTCGGAAAGTATGGCTGAAATCCGGGCCGCATTTATTCCGGTCCCGTCATCGGAATTCAAGGCCCCCTTTACAACATAACAATTACGAGTACTGATTTTTCCAAGGGCTTTGGTCTGATAAACCGGAACAAGATCGTTTAAACCGGCTTTGATGGATGTTGCCAGGTTAATCTGTTTTTCGAAAGTCATACCCGGTATTTTCCAGTAGTCATCGGAAACCGACAACGCCTGCCCCGGTGTATCCACAGCAAAATAATACATTCTCTGATAGCTGGTATCCGCAAATATCTGATTGTTCCGGCTGGATGTGGAATCGTATACTAAATCCTGAAAAGAATAATCCTTCTTCAGCAATGGAATAATCAGTTTTGAATTCCAGCGCGCCGGTAAACGAGGCATTGTGGGCACTTCGAACTCACATCCGATTAATCCCCAGATCAGTAGGACACTCAGATAAATAAGTAAATTCTTTTTCAGCAAAGACTTTTTACAAAATTGAATTTTCATCGCGTTTGACAATATTAATCAACAGGCTTGTTACTTACGATATATTTCTCTACGGTGACGAATATGATAAATAGTCACAATTTTCATTCTTTTATCAACCTGATATATCACTCTATAATTCCCAACCCGGATCCGATAATTCTCCTTTGAGCCTCGAAGCTTGCGATTTTGCCTCGGAAATGGGTTCTCCGAAAGTGATTCTACCACCTTAATAATTCGAGGAATTTGTTTTGGTTCAATATTCCTTAGATCTTTTTCGGATGATCTTTTCCACAGGACTTTATAATAATCCATCTTCTTTCAGTCGCTTCTTGAGTTCATCGAATGATATCGCAGGTTCATCACGACGTTCAGCAATAATCGCAAGGTCGTGTATATCTTCTAAAAGTTCTTCATATTCCTCAAATGGCAGCACTACTGCAGTTTTTTGACCTTTCTCATTTATAATGTATTGCTGTTGTATTTTTCCCATATTTATTCTCCTTACATTTTCTTTATCTATTTAGCCCAATTTGAAATTTGTAATCCCTCAACTCGCTGGAAATGCCGCTCTTTATTAGTTTTTGTTCTTTCAATTCCTTTTCTAAAAAAACAGATGAAATCATAAACCTCGTCTAATTTCTCCAATGGAATGAGGTAAATTTCCTTTACTAATTTTTCACGCAATTGAGATTCTCCCATAGCGTATCCTCAATTTAAAGTTTAATCTTGTAAAATTTCATAAACGCTTAAGTAATAGATAAATTAAGTACCTTCGCTATATGCTGTTTTATATCTTATCTGCTCTTCTGTCAGCGTATCGATGCTGATATTCGTGGTTTTCAGTTTCAGAGCCGCGATTTCCTGATCCTGTTCTTTAGAAATATCATATACCTTGTTTACGAGGTTTGATTTATTTTGAGCCAGAAACATCATGGCCATAAACTGATTTGCAAAGGACATATCCATCACTTCGGAAGGATGCCCTTCAGCCGCTACCAGATTTACCAAGCGCCCCTCACCAAGAATATAAATTCGCTTGCCGCTTTTCAAAGTATACTGAACGCAATTGGGACGAATCTCTTTTTTCGAGACAGTGATCGTTTCCAAATCGCCCAAATTGATTTCGCAGTCATAATGACCGGTATTGCAGACAATCGCCCCATCTTTCATCATTTCAAAATGGCGTTTTACAATTACATCTTTCATCCCTGTGGCGGTAATAAAAATATCGCCAATGGCAGCGCATTCGTCCATGGGTAAAACCCTGTATCCATCCAGTATTGCTTTTAAAGCCGCTGTGGGTTTGACTTCGGTACAAATAACATTCGCACCCTGTCCGTCCGCCCGCATAGCGCAGCCCTTACCGCAATGACCGTAACCGGCAATAACCATGGTTTTTCCGGCGAACAGGATGGAGGTTGCCCGTAAAATGCCATCCATAGAGGACTGCCCTGTTCCATAAATATTATCAAAATCCCATTTCGTTTCGGCATCGTTCACAGCGACAACAGGATAGAGCAGTTTGCCATCGGCAGCCATAGCGCGCAGGCGATGAATACCGGTGGTGGTTTCCTCAGAACCGCCAATAATTTTCGAGGCCAGACTCTGATATTTATTATGTATAGTAAAAATTAAATCAGCGCCATCATCCAGCGTCAATGTCGGCTCCTGAATCAAGGTCTGATCGATACACCAGTAGAATTCTTCTGTTGACAATCCATGCCAGGCCCAGATCGGGACGCCTTCCGCATACAGCGCTGCAGCGACATCATCCTGTGTGCTGAGCGGATTACAACCACTCCAGGCAACCCGGGCGCCCGCGGCAATCAATGTGCGGATTAGCACTGCCGTCTCTTTGGTAACGTGCAGACAGCCGCTGATGCGCATCCCGGCCAGGGGTTTTGTTTTTGAATATTTTTCACGCAGGGTCATCATTACCGGCATATGGGCTTCGGCCCACTCAATTTTCAGACGACCGGCATCGGCCATCTTAATATCTTTTATTTTACCTTCCATTATTTAACTCCAAAATAGGTTTTCAATTCATCAACTTTATCGGTCTTTTCCCATGTAAACTCTTCTTCAGTGCGTCCAAAATGACCATAGGCGGAAGTCTTTGCAAAAATCGGCCGTTTCAATTGCAAATACTTAATCAGGTCGGCCGGTTTTAACGGGAATATTTTCCGAATCGCATCGGCAATTTCATTCTCGTCTACCGTTCCTGTATCAAAGGTATTGGCATATACGGAAACCGGATCGGCGACACCGATGGAATAGGCCAGTTGAATTTCACAGCGGCGGGCCAGTTTGGCTGCGACGATATTTTTCGCAATATAGCGGGCCATATAGGATGCTGAGCGATCAACCTTGGAGGCGTCCTTTCCGGAAAATGCACCGCCACCGTGACGTCCCATACCACCGTATGTGTCCACGATAATCTTCCGGCCGGTAACGCCGGCATCAGCTTCCGGGCCGCCCACCGTAAAAATGCCGGTAGCGTTGATGTAAAATTTCGTTTCCGGCGTCAGGTATTTTTCACACATCGGAATGATCACATGTTTTTTAATACTGCTGACGATCTCATCATGGGGCACTTCCGGGTTGTGATGGACTGCCACGACCACACTTGTAACCGACTTCGGTTCACCATCGATATACTCCACGGTAACCTGGGATTTTCCATCCGGACGGACCCAGTTCAGGATACCCTTTTTACGAACTTCCGCCAGACGCCTGGTAATTTTATTTGCCAGTGTAATTGGTAATGGCATCAATTCCGGGGTTTCATCGCAGGCGTAGCCAAACATCATGCCCTGGTCACCGGCGCCCTGCTCGTGCTTGTCGGTTTCATCCACGCCCAGAGCAATATTTTCACTCTGCTCATGGATTGAAGTAACAACCGCACAGCTGGTCGCATCCAGCCCAAAATCCGGATTGGTGTAACCAATTTTCACAAGGGTGTTCCGGACAATTCGCGGAATGTCCACATAACCACGGGTAGATATCTCACCCACGACCATGACCAGGCCGGTTGTGGTTAAGGTTTCACAGGCGACCCGGCTTTCCGGATCAACAGTCAACAACGCATCCAAAACCGAATCGGAAACGGCATCGCAAATTTTATCCGGATGACCTTCGGTTACAGATTCTGAGGTAAAGTGGTATTTTTTCATTAATTCTTTCTCCAAAATTTACTAGACAAACATACGCTTCTGCGTCTATAAAATCAACCTAAATCATGCCGTGTTTTGTCGCCGATATCAATACTTAAACCCGGACCACTCACATGAGCGTCCTGACCAATCAGTGAATTTTTCAGGATCGCCGTTTGAATCACCGAGCCCGAATCAATAATTGTATCTTCAATAATGGACTGTGATATTGTGGTTTTATCGGCAATACTGACATAAGGCCCTATCACACTGTTTTCAATGCGAACATCCTGCCCGATGTATACCGGTGGAATAATGACCGTTTTTTCAAAAGAATAGGGTTGCTGCCCGATTGTTTTCAATAATATCCGGTTTGTATCCAGCAATGTCTCCCGGGTCCCGCAATCATAACAGGCATTAATGGTTTCAACCGTCATCTCCTGTTGCCAGTCAAGCATCACCTGCAGCGCATCGGTCAGCTGGTATTCATTCTTCGTTGTAATATTATGATCTACGATATGCTGAATGGCTTTTTTCAAAATGTTTTCATGCTGAAGCAAATAAATCCCGGCAATGGCCAGATTTCCGATATACTCCTTAGGCTTTTCAACCAAGCGTTTGACGCGATCACTATCCAACTCCACAATGCCAAAGCGACGCGGATCTGCCACCTCCATAACGCCGATGATATTTTTTTTGCTTTTGACAAAATGATCAAAATCCAGATCGAGAATAGTATCGCCCAGAATAATCAGAACCGGCTCATCAATGTCATCAAGCCCAATTCCGACGGCATGACCCAGCCCTTTGCGTTCTTTTTGCTCGACAAATCTCACATCCATAGGATAGTGTTTCCGGACATAATCAGAAACCATATCACCTTTATAGCCAACGATTAACACAATTTCATCAATTCCGGACTCAATAACTTTATCCAGAATATGACCGAGAATCGGCTTGCCGGCAACGGGCAGGAGGACTTTTGGCCGGGTCAATGTCAGGGGTTGCAGCCGCTTTCCGATTCCAGCGGCCGGAATCACTGCCTTCATGTCACCTCTCTACTGTTATTCAAAGTCTTTCTGTAAATATTGCTCGATGGTTGATATCTGCGATTTTTTACGAATTTTGGCAGCCAGTTTCCTTTCAAAGTCCCGGGCTGAGTTTTTTCCCATGAATTTCAGCAGATGGTTCATCGCAATCACCTCTGCTATTACCGTTATGTTTTTACCGGGATAGATCGGCAATTTGACAATCGGCGTATCCACCTCGAGAATTTTGACATGTTTATCCACGGCGCCGATGCGCTCGTAGCTTTCATTGTCGTCCCACTCCACCAATTCAACCTGAACTTCGACCCGCTTCTGTTGACGAATAGCCTGGATTCCAAACAGATTCCGGACATCTACGATCCCGAGGCCCCGAACCTCCATATGATGTTCCAGGAATTCATTACTGGTACCGATAATGACATTGTCTGCCCGCCGGATAATTTTCACAATATCGTCGGCGACGAGGCGGTGCCCCCGTTCAACAAGATCCAGAGCGACTTCACTCTTTCCGATACCGCTGCGTCCGGTCAGCAGCAAGCCAACGCCAAAGACATCAACCAGCGAACCATGGACGATCGTTGACGGCGCCAGGTTCCAGTCCAGATAATCCATCAACCGGCCCACTAAATTACTCGTCAGCATCGGTGTTGAAAACAGGGCGATATTATTTTCACGGGCAATTTCCAGGGAGAATTCCGGCGGCCGGGCTCCATGAGCAAAGATG
>JAUSPJ010000277.1 GCA_030655795.1 Fidelibacterota bacterium
TCCAATAATATTACCCTTTCCACAATGCATGGCTGTCCGCCGGATGAGATTGAAAAAATCGGCAAATACCTGATCGAAGAAAAAACGCTTCATACATTCATTAAATTGAATCCGACATTGCTTGGGAAAGAGAAAATTCACGAAATTCTGAAAAAACTCGGCTATGCCACACAGGTTCCCGATGTAGCATTCGGACATGATATTAGCTATCCGGCGGCGGTCAAGGTGATTCAGTCATTGCAAAAATCGTCGAAAAAACAGGGCGTCTTCTTTGGCGTCAAACTGACCAATACTCTGGAAGCGCTGAACCATAAAGGAATTTTTAGCGATGCTGCTATGTATATGAGCGGCAAGGCGCTGCATCCGATCAGCATCAATGTTGTCCGAAAAGTCAGAAATGATTTCCCGGAATTGCCGATTTCCTTTTGTGCCGGTGTAAACGCTTTTAACATCGCCGATGTGCTGGCCTGCGGCTTGAATCCGGTGACAGTTTGTTCGGATTTACTGAAACCCGGCGGCTATGTCCGGTTGACCCAGTATTTTGAAAATATTAAACAACCGCTTCCTGCAAATAATGATACAGCAATCGAATACCTGAACAAGTATGCTGATGAAGTTGTGGAAAAAACGGCATATCATGCCGCCTGGACCGATATCAAAACACCACGGGATTTGACAGAATTCGATTGCATTGCAGCGCCCTGCGTGGCGACCTGTCCCTCGAATCAGCAGATTCCCGATTATATGTACTGGACCGCCAGAGGTGATTTGCCCAAAGCCTTTGAAACCATTCTGAAAACCAATCCTTTTCCATCGGTCACGGGCATGGTTTGTGATCATATGTGCCAGACAAAATGTACGCGGATCAATTATGACAGTTCACTGCTGATCCGGGAGGTAAAGCGCTTTGTCGCCGAAAATACACCATTTCACGAACTTCACATACCGGAAAAGAAAAATGGTCAAAAAGTAGCGATTATCGGCGCCGGTCCTTCCGGATTGTCCTGTGCCTATTTTCTGATTTTAGCCGGTTTTGAGGTGGATGTTTATGAGACCAAGGAGTTTCCCGGCGGCATGCTGGCCGACGCGATTCCGCTTTTTCGGTTATCGGAAAATGCAATGGATGAAGACATTCTGCGGATTCAAAACCTGGGTGTAGAGATTCACACTTCGCATAAAATTAACAAAGAGTCCTTTGAGCAAATCAGAACCAAAGCGGATTTTGTGTATCTTGCTGTGGGTGCGCAAAAAACCTTAAAAGTTGCAATACCTGGTGATAATGTAAAGGTCGGATTGCTTGATCCACTGAAATTTTTATCCGCCATACGCCAGGGAATCAAGGTCGAATTGGGACCCGAAATCATTATTCTTGGCGGGGGCAATACAGCCATGGATGCAGCACGGACCGCAAAACGATTTGTCGGTGAAGACGGAAATGTGACTATTGTCTATCGACGGACTCGTCGGGAGATGCCCGCTGACCAGGATGAGATTCAGGCTGCTCTGAATGAAGGGATTGAACTGATCGAACTGGCGGCGCCAGCGAGAATTAATTCGAAAAATAGAAATATTACGTCGCTGACCTGTTATAAAATGAAGCTGGGTAAAAACGATAAATCCGGGCGACCAAGACCGGAGAAAATTGATGGCAGCGACTTTGAGATTTATACCGATACGATTATTCCGGCCTTTGGACAGGAACGGGTCATTGGTTTTATTGACGAAAACCTGTTGGACATTAAAGATGACCTGATTAGAGAAATTCAATTACCGAATATTTTCATTGGTGGCGATGCCTATCGGGGCGCCTCTACCGTTATCAGCGCCATTGCTGATGGACGGAAAACGGCGGAAACTATTATCCGAAAATCCGGGATTGACCGGCAGGCAATGCCATTACAGCCGGTGGATAAAGGCCAAACCCGTGAGGAACTTCATCATAAACGAGCACGGATTGTACCGGGTGTTCATGTCGAAGAAACTCCGTTGGCAGAACGGGATTATTTCAATCTGGTGGAATTGTCATTGACAGAACCGGAGGCTATCGAGGAAGCAAACCGCTGTCTGTACTGCGATCAACTCTGTGATATCTGCGTGACGGTCTGTCCTAACCGGGCGAATGTTGTGTATGAAATGTTGCCATTCGAAGTGAAGATTCAGAAGGCAGTTCGGGTGAATGGTCATACGAAAACCATCGATGATGGAACATTTAAAATTGAACAGCAATATCAGATTCTGAACATCGACGATTTTTGCAATGAATGCGGCAACTGCGCGACGTTCTGCCCCACCAGTGGTGCACCTTATAAAGACAAGCCCAGGGTGTTTTTGACTGAAAAAAACTTCCGAAATACAGAAAAAGGCTACTATCTCAAATCGGGTAAATTGTTGTACAAAGAACAAAATGTGGTAAAATACCTGGAATTAAAAGAAAATCAATACATTTTCGAATCCGAAGCCATTACTGCGACATTAAATCGGGATGATTTTTCAATTATTGATATTAAATTTAAAGATGATATTTTCAAGGAGGCATCACTGGTAAACGCCGTGAAAATGAGTGTGATTTTTTTTGCATTAAAAGATTTGTAATTTTAACCTGTTTAATTTGTAAACTGCAGAGGACGCACAGAACGTAGAGATATGAAGAATAAAAAATGGAAAGTATGGGAAACAAAATCTAATGAAATTGGAAATTACAGAAAGATTAGTGAAAGCAGGAAATATTTTGGGAATTGATGTTACAGATCATGTTATCGTAGCAGAGGGAAATCATTTTAGTTTTAAGA
>JAUSPJ010000283.1 GCA_030655795.1 Fidelibacterota bacterium
TATTTATACTCATTCTGATAATATTTACTACTACGCTGTTTGGACTGTATTCAGTCAGAAAAACAGCGCTAACTACACCAAACGGCAGCGCAAAAAATATTGCTCCTATTGTCAGATAAAATGTTCCGACCAGCGCCGGAGCGATTCCCCCTTGAGTCATTGCTCTTCGAGGCACACCGGTCAGAAATTCCCACGAAATAATCTTAATTCCGTTCTTTGTAATAAAAAATAAGATCGCTCCTACGGATATCAGTGCGATTATCATAGAAAGGTAGAGAAATGTAAACCCGATTCCTTGAGACAATGTGCTGCGCTTCATCTGCCGTGCCCCAGCTTTAACCGATATCGACGTCCAATCATTTCGGCGATCATATTGAATATTAATGTTATTAAAAACAGGATGAGCCCGATACCAAACAGAGCGTGATAATGAGCGCTTCCCACAACGGCTTCGCCCATTTCGGCGGCGATGGTTGCCGTCATCGGTCGGACAGGCCCAAACAGTGATTTCGGAATAACCGCCGCGCCACCGGCTACCATTAAAACCGTCATGGTTTCACCGACGATTCGGCTGACTCCCAGAATAACCGCCGTCGAAATCCCCGATCCAGCCGCCGGAATTACTACTTTCACCAGTGTCTGCCATCGATTCGCACCCAGCGCAAATGAAGCTTCCCGAAAACTCTTCGGCACATAATCCAGGGCATCCTCCGCAAGACTGCTAACCGTCGGCACTGCCATAATTCCTAAAATGAAACTCGCCGTAAACAGACACAAGCCGATCGGAATATTCAGCAACCGCTGCAGAAACGGCGCTAATATTACCATTCCGAAAAAGCCATAGACGATTGACGGAATTCCCGCCAAGAGCTCGATAACCGGTTTTAAAACCGCCCTTTCCCGGTATCCGGCAATCTCATGCAAATACAGGGCGCTTCCGAGACCCACCGGGACGGCGATAAACATTGCGCCGATGGTTACCCAAAAGGTCCCCAATATCAGTGGTAATATCCCAAAATCCGGGGGATCGTAGGTCGGATACCAGAACTTTCCGCCGATGAATTCAAACAGTTTGACATATTTAAAAATCGGTAATCCTTCCTTGAAAAGAATCACGATAATCCCAAGCAGAAACAATAACGATGAAAAAGCCAGTACGCCAAATATCGATTTGATGATATTTTCCGTTTTAAAATTCATTGTATTAGTTGAGGTGCGGCAGAATATCCGCCGCACCTCATTTATATTCCCTTACTTTAAGCCGACATAACCCGATTCTTCAATCAGCTTCTGACCCTCTTTGCTCTTTACAAAATCCAGGAATGCTTTAACCTGCCCACAGGGATTGCCGTTAGTGTACATGAACAACGGGCGGGAAAGCGGATATTCACCCGATAAAATGTTTTCCTTCGTACATTGAACACCGTCCACACCGATGGCTTTGATTTTGGAAGTGATATAGCCCAATCCGACATAACCAATAGCTCCAGGTGTATTTTCCACCGTCGTTACAACAGCCCGGTTGGACGCGCTCAGTAATGCATCGGAACGCACCCGTTCACCATCCAGGGTCAGGTTGCTGAAGGCTTCATAAGTCCCGCTGGCGGAATCTCTGGAAATAACAATGATTTTCTTTTTCGCTCCGCCAAGTTTCGACCAGTTAGAGTATTTACCCGTATAGATGGCTTTCAGCTGCTCTTTACTGATCTCCTTCAATTTATTCGAGGGGTGAATGACAACCGCTATTCCATCCATTGCTACTACATGAGCAACCGGATTAACGCCTTTATTCACCGCTTCTTTCATCTCTTTATCTTTCATCGAACGGGATGCGTCGGCAATGTCGCAGGTTCCTTCGATCAACGAGGCGATTCCGACGCCGGAGCCACCACCTCTGACCGTAATATCGACATTCGGGTTTGCCTTCATATACTCTTCTGCGGCTATCTGAGCAATCGGCAGTACCGTTGTGGAACCTTCGATACTGATCTTGTTATTCTCTTTCGCCATGACTAATGACGATATGATTGCGATACCAATCAATACTTTACTAAGTTTCATGATGTTCTTCTCCTTTAATTAAAACTTGAAGTTCAAATCGGTTTGAAATAAATGCTGTGAATTCTTCAAAGCAATATCCTCAATGTTATAGTAATCAAGAGTCAGGTAAACATTTTTCGATAAGCCGTAATCGAGGATTAGTTCGTGCCCCTGGATACCCGTGCTGCCGCCATAAGTATCGGAATCCGGCAGGAAATCCGGCCAGGCGTCTTTCTCCAGATAGCGGTAGAGATATTTGACCTGCCACTGTTTTTTGCTCTTGACCTTTTTGGCTCCCAATAAGAGTCCGAATGTGTAAGCATTGTTATCATCCGACGGGTCCGGATTTTGATAATATTCCGTAAACACGGCAACATAAGGAAAAACCAAATTCTCCACGCCGAGGTTTACAGAAAAGCCCAACGGTGTATAGTCGTAGATCAACTGACCGGTGACTTTTCCGGTGGCTGTATCAATTACACTTGAATTAGTCAATTTTGTGTGATCAGGCGC
>JAUSPJ010000288.1 GCA_030655795.1 Fidelibacterota bacterium
AGTCAAACCGAATTTCGCCACTCTGGGCGTCAAATATGGTAAAGCGCTGGGAGAAATCCGCTCGGCTATTGCGGAACACTCAGCCGTTGAAATGGCACAGAAAATTGAAAATGGCGGTATTGTTGAGTTGCAGTTAAGCCAAAACAAGGTATTTCTGTCAGCGGAAGATCTGCTGATTGAACGCCAGGATGCCGATGGTTATTCCGTTGTGTTTGAAGGCGACTATACGGTTGCGGTTGATACGATGCTGACCGAGGATCTGATTAAAGAGGGTTATGTCCGCGACCTGATCCGGCAGGTCCAGACCATGCGTAAAGATGCTGATTTTAAAGTCGAAGACCGGATTTTTGTCAGGTTTGAAACCACTGCAAAAATCAAGAATGCAATTGATCAATATAACGAATATTTTAAGCGGGAAACACTATCCACCGATATCGAATTTCTGTTTTCTTCCGGGGAAATTGACCGGGAATTTACGATCGATGGAAATAAAGTTAGTGTTTCTGTCACCCGTGTTCAGTAAATTTCGTTAGGAGAAACAAAACAATGGAAGCAAAAACATCAAAGAAATCATGGAGTCCTAAGGACATTGAATATTTTAAAAATCTGATTCTGAAAAAGCGTGAAGAAAGCCTTAAGGAAATCAAACGCCTCGAAGCCATTGCCATGAATGACGATAGCATCCAGAGTAATTCAACCCTCGACTCGACTTACGCTTATCACATGGCCGATGTGGGCACCGATTCCCAGGAACGTGAAAAGGCTTTTCTATGGCTGTCTCGTGAAAATAAATTACTTTCACACATGATTAATGCTCTTGAACGCATAAAAAATAACGAGTATGGTGTCTGTATCGAATGCGGTGAGCTTATTCCCAAAGAACGGCTTGAAGAGGTCCCTCACACTCAGCATTGCGTCAGATGTAAGACCAAAAATAAAAAATAATCCGGTCAGCACGACTATTATTTCCATTCAACAAAACAATCTGAATCACTGTGGGAAATCACAGATGGATTTTGTATTTTATAATGTGAACAGGATTTCCAGATAAAAATACCAATGCAAGGATAAACCATCAGCATTTGTTACATCTGTTTTATTCTCTCAAATTCGCAACCCAATGACTTAAACGATGCTCAGAAATGATGATGAGCATTTTCAGTACTCCAATAATTAAAGCGCTGTTTTTTATCAATGAGTGACCTAGTATCAAAAAATGAACTGACAATTCAGGTATGCGACGACCAGGATATTCGCCTGGATCTGTTCCTTGCCGGAAAAGTGGAAATCCTCTCCCGCTCTAAAATTCACGGATTGATTCTCAGCGGTGAAGTACGGGTAAATGGCGCCCAGACCAAACCCAGCCATCGGTTGAAAAGCTATGATACTGTTACCATAAAAATTCCGCCGCCCCAGGCGTTGGAAGTGATACCCGAAAAAATGCCGCTGACGCTCGTTTATGAGGACGATTTTTACCTGGCTGTCAATAAACCGAGCGGACTGGTCGTGCATCCCGGGGCTGGTGATTTCCATGGAACGCTGGTCAGCGGTTTACTTAATTACACGGAACATCTGAGCTCCGTTGGCGGAGAAATGCGACCGGGATTGGTACATCGTCTGGATAAGGATACCAGCGGTGTTCTGATTGTGGCAAAAACCGATGAAGCGCACTGGAAGTTGGGAAAACTGTTTTCCGATCGCCGGATTTACAAAGAGTACCGGGCGCTGGTATGGGGCGTGCCGTCTCCCGAAAGTGGCGTTATTGAAGCTGCGCTGGGACGTGATCCCCGCAATCGTAAAAAGATTACTGTCAGTGATAAGGGAAAATTTGCCCGAAGCCGGTATGAGCTGATTGAGTCCTATGAAATCATCTCCCACGTTAAAGTGATTATTGAGACCGGACGGACCCATCAAATCCGGGTGCATATGCTGTCAATCGGGCATCCGGTGGTTGGTGATAAAACCTATGGCGGTGGTAAGCGGTCATTCTGCTCATTTGAGAAAAAGTATTTGGATCTGGGCAACCAGGTAATTGCCAGAGCCGGCCGTCAGATGCTGCACGCATATTGTATTCGGTTCAGGCATCCGATTCTTGATAAAGATATTGAAATTGTGGCCCCTTTAGCGAGTGATTTTGTGGAAATTACCGAACTATTGCAGAAACATCGTGTTTAAAGTATAATGGATGATTTAATTCAACAATTTGTAAACTATTTGAAGCAGGAACGCGGATATTCTGTTCATACAATTGAAGCGTATGATCGGGATTTGCAGCAATTTGCCGCCTTCTATTCCGAATATACAAATGTCGTCCCGATGGATGTTCGCAAGGTAAACAAGCTGGGTGTGCGGCATTACCTGGGAATGCTGGCGGAATCGGGACTGGCGATGACGTCCATCACTCGCAAATTGGCCTCTCTGAAAGCCTTTTTCAAATTTCATGTTCGGCAGGGAACGATTGCCGTCAATCCGGTTGCCCTGGTAAAATCGCCCAGGACGACCAAAAAACTGCCCACGGTTTTATCGGAAGAGCAGATTGCCCAGCTGATCAGTGACATACCCGAAGATAACTTTGTACCGGTTCGGGATAAGGCAATTCTGGAGATGTTTTACAGTACCGGCATCCGCCTGGGCGAACTGCTTGGTTTGAATTTAGGTGATGTTCTTTTCTATCAAATGACTATTCGTGTATTTGGAAAAGGAGCGAAAGAACGCTTTGTCCCTTTTGGGAAAAAGGCAGAACAGGCTGTTCAGCGCTATTTATGCAAACGCCGGCAGGATTTTGGCCGGGTGAATCTTGAGGATGCCCTGTTTATCAGCAGCCGAAACCGGCGTATATCGCGGCCGACGGTGCAGAAAATGGTTACCAGGCTGCTGCAGACAATTTCCGGTCAAAAACACCTCAGTCCTCACGTTCTGCGGCATTCGTTTGCCTCACATCTGCTGGACCGGGGGGCCGACCTGAACGCCGTGAAAGACCTGCTGGGCCATAACAGTTTATCGACCACTCAATTATATACACATATCCGAATTGAAAAAATGAAAGAGGTGTACAGACAAGCGCACCCCCATGGGGATTAACATTATCACAAGGAGAATTTTATGAATGTTGAAATTACTTCGAGACATTATGATGCCAGTCCAAGAGTCAGAAATTATGTTAATGATGAAATGCAGAAGTTGGACAAATTTGATCATCTGATTACATCCTGCAAGGTGATCCTTGAAAAATCAAAAGAGGGTGAAATGACCGAAATTACCATTCATGTTTCCGGTAAAGACCTTGTTTGTTCGGAGTTCAGTGATGATATTATCAAATCGATTGATCTGGCTGTTGATAATATGGAACGGCAGCTGAAAAAATTTAAAGAAAAGAGGTATTCACACTAATGCAAGAACCGCTGACAGTTGGGAAATTGTATCATGAAAACCGCAAGGTTTTCAAGCTGAAGCGCTATAATGAAACTGTTGGCTTTAACCGGGTTGTTACGTCATCAAGACTGAATCGGCCGGGGCTGGAATTGACCGGATTCTGGAAATATTTTGACAAATCGCGGATACAGATAATCGGGCGTAAGGAAAAAATGTATTTTCGGACCTTGCCTGATGACGAACGGCAAAAAGTGCTGAAAAAACTATCCGCTTCGGGAACACCGGCCATCATCTTTGCTCATGGAGCCCGGCCGCCGGAATTCTCCCTGGAAATTGCCCGTGAAAATAATATCGCCCTGTTTTCAACACCGATGCTGACGAGTAATTTAGTGGGCCGGTTGATGGATTATCTGGACTGGAACCTGGCGCC
>JAUSPJ010000290.1 GCA_030655795.1 Fidelibacterota bacterium
TATTCCGATGGGACGCTCGGACTCGATGAATTGCAGGTATTCAAAGGTTTTTTGAGATTCCCGAATAATTCCTTCCGAACTGACAAACTCGGTAAAGACGAAACCGATGCCCTTTTCTTTACATATTTGACGAAAGGGAGAATTCGTATAGCCTGCCATTGGAGCAAGAAAAACGGGTGTTTTTATTGAGAGATTGTCAATTTTCATTAATTAAATATAGCCAAATTACTGTTGATCGACCAGTTCATTAAGTAAAGATAAATATGTGGAAAAGAATTGACATTCATAAGAATTATCGCCAAATTCCACGGGTTTTTTTTAAGGAGTTCAATCATGTCAAAAGTATGTGAAATATGTGGCAAAAAGCCAATCTACGGAAACAGTGTCAGTCATGCTCATAACAAGACCCGGCGCCGTTGGGAGCCGAACTTGAAAAAAATGAGAATAGAACTGGATGGTTCCATTCGTACCGCAAAAGTTTGTACCTCATGTATTAAAAGTGATCACGTGAAAAAAGCGGTCTAAAGAACTTTTCATTTGAAAAGAGGCGAGCCCCTGTAAAACAGGGGCTCTTTTTTTATCAGATGTGGAGAGAGAACTACTTTTTCATCATCTTTCGCAGAATTGCCGGAATATTTCTGTCATTCATATCGGTCACATTCTCAACAAAACTTTTTTCATTATCCAGGAATGATATTTTCAGTTTTGGTTCAGAATAACAATCGGACTTATATGACGTCTTATCATTTTCACTGTTTCCCAGCGATGATGATATTTCTTCAGCAAAAAGTTCGTCCTTTGATGAAATGATAACCGATTCGGTTTCCCGATAGTGTGGTCTGGAAACACCGCCAAAACCGGTTGCTATAACGGTAATCATTATTTCATCCGTCAGATTTTCATCAATGACAGCGCCAATGATAATATCGGCGTCACTTCCGGCTTCTTCGGTGATAATCTTGCAAGCTTCATCAACTTCAAACAGATTTAGATTTACACCGCCGGTAACATTGATTAACAGCCCGCTGGCGCCGCTGATACTCATGTCATTAAGAAGAGGACTGGAAATGGCCTGCTGAGCGGCAAGTACTGCCCGTTCATCGCCGGTAGCCAGGCCGGTTCCCATGATAGCATCCCCCATATTTTTCATAATCGTTTTCACATCGGCGAAATCAAGATTGATAATACCGTGGCGGTTAATCAGATCAGAGATGCCCTTTGTGGCCTGATACAGCACACTGTCAGCTGTTTGAAATGCCTGACGAATGGATGTTTTTCGATCGACAATGCTTAATAAGCGCTGATTGGGAATGGTGATTAAAGTATCCACGTTTTCCCGTAGTTCACGGATTCCTTCTTCAGCACGCTGCATGCGCTTTGGACCTTCGAAATGAAAGGGCTTTGTAACAATTCCCACTGTCAGACAGCCTTGCTCCTTGGCTAATTTGGCGATGAGAGGAGAAGCGCCTGTTCCGGTGCCGCCGCCCATGCCGGCAGTGATAAATACCATATCAGCGCCGTTGATTGCATTCGATGTCGGCTGGCGATCTGCTTCCATGGCCATTTTCCCTACCTCTTTTACAGCCCCTGCACCGAGGCCGCGGGTTAAATCTTTTCCGATTTGGATTTTTGTAGGAGCCAAATTATTATCCAAATCCTGTACATCGGTGTTCACTGCAATGAAATCCACACCGGTCAAGCCGGATTCAATCATCCGGTTAATAGCGTTGCCGCCACCGCCACCGACACCGATGACTTTTAATTTTGCCTGTTGATTCGCTAAGTCGTCAAACTCAAATAACATACTTTCCTCCACATTTTATTTTTTACAAGATATTTTCAGTTATATTTTTTATCCACTTCCAGACTTTTATCAGCCATGTCTCGGAACCGGATAGTTTTATTTGATTAGAAGTTTTGTCTTTCAGGGCGAATTGCAACATGCCGATCGCGGCAGCATACCGGGGATTGTTTAACTCATCCTCAAATCCGGTATAGCCGGTGGGAAATCCGATTCGGGCCGGAATATTAAAAATCGACTCGGCCAGTTCTTCGCATCCTTTGATCAATGCCCCGCCGCCGGTCAATACTACCGATTGGATTGAAGTGAGCGGAATATCGGCTTTTTTCGATTCCATGTAGGCTTCCCGCAAGATTTCCTCCATTCTCGGCTCGATATATTCGGCCAGTTTTAACAGAGGAATTTCCCGGGCCGGCCGGTTTCCGATACTGTCGATTTTTATGATGGCTTCTTTATCGACATTTTTTGTAAAACTGTAGCCGTGGTTTTTCTTTATTTTTTCTGCATATTCCTGGGGAATTCGCAGAAGATAAGCAATATCGCTGGTTACCAGCTGATCACCAAAATTCACGACGCCGGTATGGTGAATGCCACCTTCGGAATAGACGATTACATCCAGAGTCCCGTTTCCGATATCAACCAGGATTGAACCGGATTCTTTTTCGTCGCGAGTCAGGACACTTTCGGACGAGGCTAATGAATGCAGGATGAAATTGATAACGGACAATTCCGCATTTTTAAAACAGCGTGTTAAGTTTGAAGCAACGGTTGTGCTGTATGTTGTGATATGAACTTTGACTTCAAGCCGACGTCCAAGAAGATTAATTGGATTTTTGATGCCGCTCTGCTCGTCTACTATGAATTCCTGGGGCATGACATGCAGAATTTGACGGTCAACCGGAAGGGGAACGGCGCGGGTATGTTCAATGACCCGATCGATATCTTCTTTTTCAATTTCCCGGGCTTCGCCAATTCCGCTGCGGGCGTCCCGTGAGATTGCAATCAGACCTTGCGTATTCATACTGCGGATATGATCGCCGCTGATACTGACATAACAATTTGAAACTGTGGTTCCGGCCACGGTCTCAGCGGCATTGACTGCCTGGCTAATGGTACGGCTCAGCTCTTCAATATTGACGACAGCGCCTTTTTTCAAACCTTTAGTCACGACGGTTCCATATCCTTTAATAACTGGGATTCCGGTTTCAGGATTTAATTCTGCAATTAAGGCACAGGTTTTACTGCTGCCAATATCAATACTGGTGATAAAATGATTTCGTATCTTCATTAATTTTATCCTATGATCGTCTTTCTTTGGCTACAATTTGTTTATTCCAGCGAAGATCAAGATATTGATAATCGCTTAAATGTCGTTTTCCGTTCAGCCGGGTTTGGAAATTTGCCAGTATATTCAGTTGTTCAGGCAAACTTTTATTTCCTAAATAGATAGGAGTTCCGCTTTTAACCGTATATAAAATATAGTTATCATTTTTCCAGTGGTGGATTTCTGATATTTCCGAATACAGGTTCGGCGCCGAATTTAAAATACCGCTGATAACGTAAATAATTTCCTGAACTGATTCGTTAGGGATATAATATCCGGGAAAATAATCCAGTGAATCGCTTTCAAAGCCGGATATCACCGGCAAATTTGTCCCCAGTGACCGTTTGGGGATTGGCAGCACGATTCCTTCGGCATCGGCCAGAAACAGACCCTTATGACTTATATAACAAATAGGGACACGCTCACTGATAAGAATATTAACATGGCTGGGATAATCCCGGCTGATGGCAGCGGCTCTGACATAAGGATTTGTTTCAAGTTGTTTTTGGATTGAAGCCAAATTCAGGGATTTAATGCAGGTATCCAGTTGAATATTGGCGATTTGCAGGATTTCAAGGTCCGTTAAAATTGTGTTGCCCTGTATGTTTACATGGCTAATATCAAAGACATCCGTATAGCTGCACCAGGAGTTGGATCCCCGAATTAATAAGACGAAAAAGACCGGAAGCAGAATACCAATTCCGATTCGACAGATGATTTTGAAAATGGGGAATTTATCTTTTTGTTCTGTTTTCATGATGCTTAACAATTTCTTTTAGGTAAACCAGGGCTCTCAATTTGAACCATAAGATTAATAATCCGTGAATCCGGATTAATGAGCCAGCAATGTCTATGGTCGCCCCCCGTTGCTTCTGAGAGCCCTGATTGATATCTGCGTAAATCGGGTAAATTGTACTTAATCACTGTTGATTATATCCTTTTGGATTACAGCAAGGATTGAATTAACATCCCCGGCGCCTAACGTGATTATCATGTCGCCGGGTTTATATAATGAGCGAATTAAGGCAGGAACGTCGGAAAGTTTGTGAATATAATGAACATTTGGAATGCCTTTTGTCCTGAGAATGCCCTCAATTAATTGTCCGGAAACCCCTGGAATTGGCTTTTCCCGTGCCGGATAGATATCCAGAATGATAATCACGTCAGCCCGTTCCAGCTCTTCCGCAAATTTCTTGTATAATTTTTGAGTGCGACTGTATAAATGCGGTTGGAAAATGGCAACTACCCGCCGGTTCCAGCCCTGCTTTGCGGCATTGAGTGTTGCTTTAATTTCATTGGGGTGGTGCGCGTAGTCGTCGACGAGCATGATGTCGTCATTTTGAAATAAAATCTCAAATCGTCTTTGAACACCTCCAAAGGATTCAATGGCCTGTTTAATGGTGTTGAAATCGATGCCATATTCCAGGCTGATTGAAATCGCTGCCAGAGCATTCTGAATATTGTGACGACCGGGAATTGGTAAATGTGCCGTACCAAGTTTTTCATTGGTATGGAAAACATCAAAGCTGCTTTCGGAATGATGCAGGACAAGGTCTTTTGCATATATTTCAGCCGTTTCATCGACGGAGTAGGTATCGACAGGGACTGTCAGGTCGGAAAGAATAGTCCGAATATATTCATCATCTCCATTAGCGATGACTTTACCGTAGAATGGAATTCTGTTGGCAAATTCTATAAATTTTGCCATTAAGTGGTTCATGTCACCATAGATTTCAAGGTGCTCTTCGTCGATAGTAGTGATCAAAACATGGGTTGGATAAAGTTGCATAAATGAGTGGTCGTATTCATCGGCTTCGACAATTATCGTATCTCCTGAACCAATTCGCACATTCGTATTCAGACCTTTGATTACTCCGCCGGAGATGATGACCGGATCACGACCTGCTTCTGTAAAAATGTGTCCAACCAGGGAGGTAGTCGTTGTTTTTCCATGAGTTCCGGAAACAGCAATACTGTTTGGCCGTATTCGTAATATCTCTCCCAGCATTTTTGCCCGTTTAACTGCCGGAATTCCCAGTTCCCGGGCTTTCAGCAGTTCGGGATTATCCGCATTTACCGCAGATGTATAAACAACGGCGTCGGCATCTTTTAAATTTTCACGATGGTGGCCGATATAGATTCGGATGCCGCTTTTTTCAAGCCGGGCGATATTATCTGAATAACGGGCGTCGGAGCCGGTGATTTTAAAATCCTGGTGATGTAATAACTCGGCAATGCCGCTCATTCCAATACCGCCGATCCCGATAAAATGGATTTTTTTCAGTTTACCGAACATCTTCATCCATAAATTTTAATATGTCATCTACGATTAATTTGGCCGAATCCAGCCTGGCCAGTCGTTTGGCATTTTCCGACATTTGTTCCCGCTTTGGTTTATTTTCAATGAGTGACTGTAGTGAAATTTCCAGCAGCTCCGATTCGAGATTTTTCTGAAGTACAACAAAAGAAGCATCTTCTTTTTCCATGATTCGGGCATTGATTTCCTGGTGATTCCCGGCAGCTGTCGGAAGGGGAATCAGAATTGATGGTTTTGCGTATAAACAAAGTTCCGCGAGGGTAAGCGCACCGGCGCGGCTGATAATGATATCGGCTGCCGAGTAAGCAATTCCCATTTCGTGAATGAACGGAGTTACGTAAACATTTGGATTCTCAGCGAAGAGATATTTGATTTTTTCATAATCGTTCTGACCAGTTTGCCAGATGAACTGACATTTTGATTTCGCTGTAAGGTCACTTAAATGAGTTATCCAGTAATTATTTATTGCACGGGATCCCTGGCTGCCACCAAATATAAATACGGTAGGAAGATCATCTTTTAATTCGAAAAACCGGATTCCCTGTTCTCTGGAAACACTGGTCAGGGACCGTCGCAGTGGAGTTCCGAAGCAGATGATATCTTTAATGTACTCCTTTGTATCTTCAAAGGATGAATAAATCCGTTTGGCATGTTTGCTCAGCATCCGGGTAGTTTTTCCGGGAAAAACATTCTGCTCATGCAGAAAAATGGGAATTTTTAACATTGCGGCTATTCGTAACGGAGGACCGGCCGTGTAACCCCCGGTCCCAATAGCCAGATCCGGCTTAAAACGCTTTATAAGGAAAAAAGATTGAATAAGGCTGACCATCAAACGTACCGGGAACAGGAGATTGACCAGAATATCATGGCCTGATAAACCGCGTTGGAATCCGCGAATCCAAATTTTTCGAAACGGGTAGTCGAGATTGCTTAAAACAGA
>JAUSPJ010000299.1 GCA_030655795.1 Fidelibacterota bacterium
TCTGTTTATCATATAACGGGTTGAATTTATAGTAATCAAAGCAGGAATGAAAACAGTTTTCAGAATAGAATTGGAATTAATCGCAGCTTTTACCGACCATATTGCACAGATTAAAAATCAGAATCGACAGTGCAGCAAAAACCATCCCGATTATCGCTGCCATTTCCGGCTTTTCATCGGGCAGAATAATCCGGGCAATCACCGCTCCGAATACCGGAATGATAAATTTCCACAGGTTCAGCGTCGACACTTTTACACCCGGCCTTTTTAACAGCGAAAACCAGATTGAAAATCCAACGGCCGATACCCTGGATAGCCACAGCAGCGCTCCGTAATAAGCAACGGGATAGTGGAATCCGGGCAGACCTTCAACAGGAATGGACACCACGAGTAGAATCATACCACCGATAAAAATTTGGGCCGACGTGAGTACTAAGGCAACGTCCGGGAATCCCGCGCCACCGAGATATTGGCCAGCGCCAGTTGTTCCATTGAGATTCGGTCACACCTGGATAAAATTTTTGTTGCTATCTTATTTCCGGTTTGTATTGAATATTTTTTTTATATGTTTCACGACTTGGCTAATTATATTCGATATTATTTTATCGGGCACACCATCAGCGTGGGAGGATTGATATCGCATGTCGCATGATTCATTGACATAATCGACAACTACAAATTTTCGGGATTCCGTAAGGACGATTTCTGTTGAGAAAAAAGACAATCCGCATATCCCGGCAATTTTTTTTGTAATCCTGTACAGGGGCGTCAAACCATATTGTTTTACTTCATAAGGATTCAGCCCTGCATAAATGTGGGTGCAGTCATCCCACCAGGCGCACTGAACTAATCCGAATGCATAAATGCCTCTAAACCAAAAACGCTTGCCGTCAGTTGACAACGGTCGTACTTTTTCCTGAAGCAGGTACTTGTCCTTTTTAAATTCACGCCTTACTGCTAGAACATCATGCAACGACTCTGCGCCATCAACAACACCGACCCCACCGCCGGTTGTATTTGCCGGTTTTATAATAAAAGGTCTACCCAGGCAGGCAAGGTCTTCACTAGACAACCAGATGTCATTTTGATCATCGAATGTATCCAAAATAATTGTATATGGCGTATTAAGGCGATTGGCAATAAACTCCAGATGCATTGTTGCTTTATCCGAAGCCCAGGTAATCTGTGAAATTGGATCCACTATATAAGTGCCGTATATGTTTAAAAGATTTTGCAGTTGGCAAAAATGCGGCGATGTTTCAGATGCACGGTCTATTAATGCAGAAATGGTGAGAGATTGATTTTTAACTGCTGATATAATTTCCGACAAATTAGCATCGCTGACGATAAGGACAGACAAGCCTTCATGTTCTGCATCCTGTTTTAAAAGATTGATAAAGTCTTTGTCATAGACCCAGTCAAATGCAACGGCAAGATCAATAGTGTTTTTCCCAATAGTCGTCACAATAATAATTCTTTCATGTTCTAACTCAACTTCGTCAGTTATTTAAGTTAACTACATAATTTATAATAAATTTAGTTGTTTTTATGTAACAGGATAATTTTTGGAATATTGCAGACCGATTTTAACGCCAACAAAGGCCGTAGACCAGATCAAGCAAGCCAGAATGGCCAGCAAAATGAATTTTACAGGTAATTTATTCATATAACGTTTTTTCTCAGGTTAATTCAGAATACCGATAACAACCGACTTCATGGTCGTTCACCATCCCGGCCGCCTGCATAAAAGCATAACAAATGGTTGGCCCCACAAAACTGAAACCCCGTTTTTTTAAATCAACACTCATGGCTTCGGCTTCCACGGATTTGGCAGGAATCTCCGCCATTGTTTCCCATTTATTAACGATGGGTTGATTGCCAATAAACTGCCAGATGTACCTGTCAAATGTTCCAAACTCTTTTTGAACCACCAGAAAGGCCTTCGCGTTCTTCACTGTGGCATTGACTTTGGCTTTATTTCGAATAATTCCGGCATCCTGAAGCAATTCATTTATTTTAGTCTGATCATACCCCGCAATTTTTTCTAGTTCAAAATTATCAAAGGCCACCCGGAAATTCTCCCTTCTCTTCAGAATCGTTGACCAGCTCAGCCCCGCCTGAAACGCATCCAGCGCCATGAATTCAAACAGTTTGCGGTCATCATGCACCGGAACGCCCCATTCATAATCATGATATTCAATCATCAGGGCATCGTTCATTGGCCAGGCACAGCGCGGTTTGTTCATGGTATTCTTTCTTTTTAATTAAACGTGTTAATTCAACAATTTTATATTTAGATATTCTATAAATGGACGACCTAAACCTTTGCGAAAGTTTTACTTACCCTGTGAAGCGTTGCGATGCAGGAAACTTTCGCAAAGTTTAAGACCCATCAATTTTAAATTTTCCCCAATGGGGTCCCTTGGGATAATTTTACCTTTTAAATTGCCATCTCCGGTTTATACCGCTTCAGCATCAGCGATAATGTAATCACCGTCACCGAACTCATAGCCATCGCCAGGCCGCCAAGCTCCGGTTTGAAAACAATGCCGAACAGCGGGTACAAAATTCCGGCGGCAACCGGTATCAGAGCGGTATTGTA
>JAUSPJ010000302.1 GCA_030655795.1 Fidelibacterota bacterium
CCTGTTGTGCATCAATGGAAGAAATTCGACTTTGCTCATGCGTTCTAATGTAAATGTTTATATGAAACGCTATACTAGAGAGCGGATCCAGCGCCGATTCCGGTTTCCCTTTGGCAACAAAGTAAAGTTCCCGGGCCGGTGGTGACGGAAAATGACCGGATGCAATGGCCACCATGACCCGGGGCATGCTGTCGTAAAAATCCTCCTCCGGGTTGAGATTCCCTGGTTTTTTGCGCTTTCTCACAAGCCGGCAGCGCTATTAAGAATACTATCACTACCAATATAGTAGCTATTTTAATGAAAATAAAAACTTGTTCAGACCATCGATACATGGCGGTCCCCCTTTATTGACGTTGATACGTGGTTTTTATTTTGAAATCATCAGCCCGCAGCATGGCTCAGGTCTCCTGAAACAGGACACTTTTTACGTCAAGCATCAGCCAGAACCAGTGGGACCAATCGCTGTCACTGGGATTCAAGCCCTGAATCCGCTCCAGACTCTCACCCGGACGCATGACCGAGTATCCGCCCTGCAGCGTTATCGCCGGGTGAAGTTTCCATTTCAGGGAGAGATCGAATTCTGTCCCGAGGTATTTGTCTATCGGATCGGGATCGGAATTGAGCAATACCCGATTCGCCAGATAGAAACGGTGGGCATCCAGTTGAAGACTGGTTTTATCAGCCCCGTACTGCAGTTTCAGACAGACATCGAGCAGCCCTCCTCCTCCCGTACCTTTGGGAATATCGCTGAAATAATCCATCAATCCGTAGTTACTGTGCCGGGTCCCGTAAAGAAGATCAAACAGGTGGTCGGTATTCTGGTAATCGCTGCTGCTTCTGGCCGCATCCTGACCGGAAATATAGACCAGACCGCCGCCGGTTTTCAGCGACTGGATCTGAATCAATCCATCGACAGAACCGAGAAAGGCCGAAACCACTCGTCCCGATTTGTTTTTACCAAACTGATAATACACCGACCCTTGCAGATCGAGTTTATCACCGCTAAAATGCCAGTAATCACCCAGGGTACCGCGCATATAGATGACTTCACTGCTGTCGTTGGCGGTCACCCCGCTGCCCAGCAAAATCAGTGAATTGCTGAACTGTTCCGACAACGGTCCCTGGATATAGAGAAAATTCAATGTCTTCAGACGGTCGGCCGGATACAGGTTGCCATCCGTATTTTCCTGGTTGTTGTTCAGAGACAGGGCCAGGTCAAACTGCCAGTCACCGGGTGCGTAGCGCAAACGCAGGGCATCGTAGCTGAGCCCATTCTGGTTCCAGTTGCGCTGACTGATCAGACGCTGATCATCAATGTTGAAAACCTGCCGCCCGATGCGCAGATCAAAACCCGCTGGGGTTCGGTATTCCGCCCAGGCTTCATGGAGGTCAAGACTGGCCGGATCACCGGTCACTCCGGTACTGCTGACATTGCTTTCGTCACCCCAGACCCGGACGTCCTGAAGGCTGAACCGAGTGGATAATTGATTTTTGGAATAATACAGGCTCAGACGTGAGCGCTGACTGATCAGTACTGCTGGCGCCTGTCCGTCTATTGAGAGTAATTTATAACCATCCCGAATCTCAAATCGGGGCCGGATTTCCGCATCCACGGTCAATTGAGCTGGTGACACTGTCAGTAATGCAAAACCCAGCAATATCAGACGCTGAATATAAGCCATCGTCCCCCTCCAGTTCCAATACAGTCACAGATTTCCAATAAGCACAACTCCAATCAGTCTACATGTTAGCCATCATAAAGATAAAAAATCACTGAGACTCATTATTGCATATATATACTACCAACTTAGTAAATATTTGCAAGAAAATTTTTTATTTGCGCTGGCGCAAGGCATTTTCCCGACGGATGATTTCCGCCAGAGTAGCCCGTTTAAAGATCTCCACCGTGGCATCCCGGATCTCTTTGAAAACGGTGCGGATTCCGCAGAGTTCTTCATCCTTCTCCACGTCACAGGCCTCGTAATAGAGATAGGTAACGCAGGGAATAAAGGCGATCGGGCCGTTGAACAGACGGATGATGGTGGCCAGATTGACCTTTTCGGGATTCTGGCTGAGATAATACCCGCCGTTACGTCCCTTGATGCTAATCAGGATTCCGGCATTTTTCAGATCCCGGAGAATGGCCTTCAGGAATTTTTTCGGGATGCTTTCCGCTTCCGCCAAAACACCGATCTGCAGCGGCGCCTTATGATACGCCCGGGCCAGGCGAACCAGCGCAATAATGGCGTATTTGGTCTTCTTCGATAACATGACTCTAAAATAAACGATAAATATTGAAAGGTAGAAGGAAAAATCAGATCAGTGAATTCAGGTAGCCAATGATCGGCGTGATATCCTCAAAATGATCAACGATCAGGTCCGGGTTTTCCGCGACAATAGCGGTTCGCCGGTCAGCGTGTCGGACAACCGCAACCGCTCGCATACCGTTGCGATGGGCGCACCAGACATCCCGGACTGTATCGCCGATGATGACAACCTGCTCCGGCCGGTAATCCTCGCTAAACTGTTGCCGGCATTT
>JAUSPJ010000073.1 GCA_030655795.1 Fidelibacterota bacterium
CCAGATAACAGCAACTCAAAGTCCGGTGACTGGAACAAGCAATGTATCCGTAAGCGCAAATCTCACCGGACTTGCGGATAATACCCAGTACCATTACCGCGTCGTTGCAACTAATAGTAAAGGGACAACGAATGGTTCAGATCAAGCATTTACTACACCGCAAGCAGGGAGCGCTCCCACCGCAACAACATCTGCCGCAAGTAACGTCAGCAAAAACTCCGCTACTCTCAACGGCACAGTCAATCCCAATAGCCTCAGTACTACCGTTATCTTTCAATATGGCCTGACAACGAGCTATGGAAACCAGATAACAGCAACTCAAAGTCCGGTGACTGGAACAAGCAATGTATCCGTAAGCGCAAATCTCACCGGACTTGCGGATAATACCCAGTACCATTACCGTGTCGTGGCTACTAATAGTAAAGGTACAACAAATGGTTCTGATCAAACATTTACTACTCTAGTCAGCTACCCATCGACATACACATTAAATACCGGTATTAGTTTTCCAAATCGTGATAAAGCGGCCGATTATAAATCTACCGACTACAGAATTGTTGGTTTGCCCGGGGCTAGCAATCTTTTGGCATATGCAATACTTTCAGGTAATCAGGATGAAGATTGGAAGGTCTACTGGGATAATGGCGCAGTCAGTGATTATCTCGTTGAATATGATGGCAGTTCAAAATTCAAATTTAGTGTAGGCAGGGCATTCTGGCTCATTAACAAAGGCTCTTTTAGCGTAAATACATCTGTTCCAACTGCATCATTGAATAACTCCTATGAAGTTGAGATTCCTCTTCATACTGGATGGAACCTCATTACCAATCCACTGCTGTCATCTATCTCATGGTCGGTAATTAAGAACGCTAATAGTATTTCAGAACCTATCTGGAGTTATAGTGGGAATTTTTACCAGGCTGTCAGCTTTGACCCTTATAAAGGGCACTATTACTTTAATTCTACAAACCTGACAAAGCTAAAAGTCCACTACCAAAGCGGAACTTTGGGCAAGTCTGTGTTTGAGAATAATGACTCAAATGGATGGCGGGTTAATATCACCCTTACTTCTGGAGATTTCATTGATAAATCTACATGGTTTGGAATTTCAAACGATGCTAAAACACAGCAAGATCAATTTGATTACCACAAACCTCGCGGAATTGGAATGATTCCTGTTGTTGTCTTTAATCGTCCTGATTGGGACATGGAATACAGTGCGTTCGCAACGGATATTCGTCCTGATTTGGAGACAAATGAGTTGTGGGATTTTGAGGTGGATATCTTACATAATAAGACTACGAATCTATCTTTTGAAGGGATTGATAAGATACCTTCAGATTTTGATATATTTCTTATTGATAAGAAAAACTTCAGCCTTGTGAATCTTAGAAATAGTGCATCCTACAGATTTGCGCCGAAGTCTTCTAAAATGAATTTCACAGTTGCTGTAGGTTATCCTGAAGAAATACAAGAATATCTGGATTCACTGATACCTGAAAATTTCTGCTTAGGCGGTAATTACCCGAATCCGTTTAACTCTTCCACTACAATTCCAATTGATATACCGAAGGAAATGAGTATAGCCGTTGAAATTTATAACATGTTAGGGCAGAAAGTGCAGACGCTTCACAATGGACCCATTACTCCCGGAAAAAATATATTTACCTGGTATGGACGAGATAATAGTTGTAATTCTGTCTCTACTGGCATCTATTTTATTAGAGTATCCACAGACACAGGAATAAATTCAATCGGTAAAATGGTTTTTATAAAATAAAAACAATTTTGAGCGTTGGATAGTGTAAGCTGAAAATCACTGGGAATCCTTTGGAGAATTCTGTGAGCGAGCAGGCAAATTCTGGGGTTAGTTTCATTTAAGAAAAGCAACTAGTGATTTTGATCCTACATACTAGATGCAGGATAGGCATTTATGAAATTAAGCCATTTTATAATAAAAGACATTCAGGAATCGCCATCACAGTGACCAAAGCAAAGGCTTCCAGAGCGCAGAAATTCAACTTTGAATTTGCTTATAATTAGGCTAAAGGGTGAACAAAAAGGGTATACGGATGCCATTAATTGAAAACAGCAGATGAGAGCACAATCTAAAATTGACAACCCTCTTTAAACAAAATAACCGGATTATTCCGGTCATTAAAGTTACTTTTAGTGTCTGTTCTCTGTCGATTGAGCGGGTGAAGGGAATCGAACCCTCGTATCAAGCTTGGGAAGCTTGTGTTCTGCCATTGAACTACACCCGCATTTTAAAGAGCGCAATTAATTTAATAGTATCAAACTTATTTCAAAATTATTTTAAGTGTTTTTGGGGGTTGTTTTTTGGTTCCCGACGGTAAAATTTCCAGGTGAATTTATGAATATTTTATTAATCGTGTATTAACAAGAATTTGTGGTAAAGCTCGTCGATAAACACAAAATCTTGTGTTTTGCCTTGACATATTTCATACATAGTTTTATATTCTCAGTAACGATTTAATGCTTACCTTTTGGTAGCCTCAAGACAAAAAGTTTTTTAAGGAGTTTTTTTAGTGTCTGAACCCATTGCCATTAATTTCGAAACCCAAAAACGGGACACGCGGGAAGACATTACTCAGGCGAGTATGCCCGTACCACCGGTTAAAATAGAGCAGAAAACCGAAACTGTTTTCTCCGAAAACGCTCTGGAGGTACTTAAACGCCGGTATCTCTTGCGGGATAAATCCGGAAAAACCATCGAAACGCCCGATGAGCTGCTGCAGCGTATTGCAAACGCCATTGCGGAACCGGATTCCAATTTTACCAGCAAAGCCAATGTGCAAAAAACCGCCGAAAAATTTTACGCCATGCTGTGTAATAAGGACTTCCTCCCTAATTCACCAACAATTATGAACGCCGGGCGCGAACTCGGTCAGTTATCGGCCTGTTTTGTACTGCCCGTTGACGACTCGATGGAATCAATTTTCCAGACCCTGAAAGATACGGCATTGATTCATAAAAGCGGCGGCGGTACCGGGTTTTCTTTCAGCCGGATTCGACCCAAGAAAAGTATCGTTAAATCCACCAGCGGTGTCGCCAGCGGACCGGTTTCATTTATGAAAGTCTACAATGCGTCAACAGAAGCGGTAAAACAGGGTGGAACACGCCGGGGCGCCAATATGGGAATCCTGCGCATCGATCACCCGGATATTCTGGAGTTCATCGACTGCAAAAAAAATAACGCTGATTTGACTAATTTTAATATTTCGGTAGCCGTTACCGATGATTTTATGGAAAAAGTCCGCAAACGGGAGCAGTACGAGTTGATTAATCCCGTCGATGGCAGCGTCACCGGTACGTTAAATGCGTCCGATGTTTTTAAACTCATTGCCCGTAATGCCTGGGCAAATGGTGATCCGGGTGTCATATTTATCGACAAAATCAATAAAATGAATCCTACCCCCAGGTTAGGTGATATCGAAGCGACAAATCCCTGTGGTGAACAGCCGCTTCTACCGAACGAAGCATGCAACCTTGGATCTGTCAATCTCGCAAATTTCGTTCAGGCGGGAAAAATTGATTACAAACGGATGCAGGAGACCATTGATACATCGATTCATTTTCTCGACAACGTCATTGAAGCGAATCGTTATCCTTTGAAAAAAATTGACACAATGGTTAAAAAGAGTCGCAAAATCGGTCTCGGCGTAATGGGATTCGCAGACGTACTATTCAAACTGAAAATACCGTATAATTCGGAAGAAGCGCTGCAGTTGGCCGATGAAATGATGAGTCATGTATATAAAACCGCTCGTGAAGCTAGTGTCCGGTTAGGCGAAGCCCGGGGCACCTTTCCAGCCTGGAATGAAAGCATCTATTTCCCCGATGGTCCAAAGTTGCGCAACTCAACATTTACAACAATTGCACCAACCGGTACCATCTCCATGCTGGCAGACTGCAGCAGTGGTATTGAACCGATCTTTTCACTGGTATTCACGAAACGAGTCATGGACGGCACGGATCTGCTGTATGCAAATCCCTATTTTGAAAATGCCTGTAAAGAAGCCGATATATACTCGAAAGAATTAATGAAAAAGGTCGCTGAGAAGGGTTCTATCCAGCATATTGATGAAATTCCTGAAGTCATTAAAAATATATTTGTTACTGCCCATGATATCACCCCGGAATGGCATGTTCGCATGCAGGCTGCTTTTCAAAAATGGACCGACGCAGCGGTTTCAAAGACCTGCAACTTCCCGAAAACCGCAGCCGTTCAGGAAGTGATGGATGCTTACTGGCTGGCTTACGAAGCCGGTTGCAAGGGAATTACCATATATCGCGACGGGAGTCGTGATGAACAGGTTCTTTATATCGGGGACAAATCCGGACAAAAAGCAGCCCCGGAAACAGGCCTGACCCAACAGCCTTTATATGAAACTAACCGAATTCATCCTCGGATCCGTCCACAGGATACCAGAGGTACTACCAAACGGGTCCGGACCGGGCTTGGAACACTGTACGTAACTATTAATGAAGACGAAACCGGGCTCTGCGAAGTTTTTACAAACATCGGCAAAGCCGGTAGTCAGGCACAGGTGGAATCGGAAGCAATCAGTCGCCTCATATCACTTGCGCTTCGCTCCGGAATCGATACCCGGGATGTCATTAAACAGCTAAAAGGAATCGGCGGGCCCAGTCCTATCTGGGAAAACGGAACCCAAATACTATCTACTCCCGATGCGATCGCGAAGGCTCTGGAATGGTATCTTGAGGAACGCGAAGGTAAGAAAAAAGGCACACCATCACATCCCCAGTTCCTGTTCAATGATGCTGTTCCGGAACAGGCTGTTCAGAAAGTATCGGCAGCCCAGGGTAAAACTATTCAGGCAGACAATAAGAAATCCATTACCACCTGCCCGGATTGTGGCGCTACAGTATATCACGAAAGCGGTTGCGTCACCTGCACGTCCTGCGGGTTTTCAAAATGTTAGCAAAGCATACATCATAACATAAAAAAAGGGGCTTTTCACAAGCCCCTTTTCAATTTTTCCAGTTCAAATATTTCTATTCATCCAGAATATCTTTTTCCTTTTTCTTGAACAGATCGTCAATTTCCTGGATAAATTTATCCGTCAATTTCTGTACACTTTCCAGACCATCATGGCTTTGATCTTCCGAGATTTCATGCTCTTTTTCCAATTCTTTAATCATATCATTGGCGTCACGACGAACATTTCGGACCGCAACCTTGCCTTCTTCGGCAATTTTATGGGCAACCTTGACCAATTCCCGGCGACGTTCTTCAGTTAAGGACGGAATAGGTAAACGCAACAGATTACCATCAGCCTGGGGATTAAGCCCCAAATCAGCCGCTTTGATCGCTTTATCAACAGCAGCCACGGCATGTTTATCAAACACCTGAACAACCAGCAGCCGGGGATCCGGGGCTGCCACATTGGCAATCTGTTTCAAAGAAATTAATGATCCGTAATAATCCACTTTTACTGAATCCAGAATCGCCGGATTTGCCCGGCCTGTACGGATAGCCGCAAGGTCCTGATGAGCTGAATCGACACTTTTCTGCATACGGTTTTCGGTGTCTTTCAAGACATCATTAATCATGATCGCCTCCGGAAATGAGTGTACCTATGTCTTCACCTGTCAGTAGCCGGCGAAGATTATCTTTCACGTTCATATTATAAACAAGGATGGGAAGTTTATTATCCTGACAAAGCGTAATTGCGGTCAGGTCCATGACCTTTAGCTGTTTCTCAATTGCGGTTTGATAGTCGAGTATTTTATATAATATTGCATCCGGATGCTTTACCGGATCTTTATCGTAAACACCATCAACCTTCGTCGCTTTAATAATGGCATCGGCGTGAATTTCTACAGATCTTAACGCCGCACCGGTATCTGTGCTGAAGAATGGACGTCCCGTACCGGCGCTGAAAATCACAATATGACCATTTTTCAGATATTCTTCGGCTTTCCGGATAACCATCGGTTCAGCGACATCGATCATCTGAATGGCTGACATGACAGTGACTTTCATCCCTCTCGATTCCAGGGCATCCTGGACCGCCAGAGCATTGATGACAGTGGCCAGCATTCCCATGTAGTCCGCTTTCACCCGGTCCATTCCGCGTTCACTGGCTGCCAACCCACGGAATATGTTGCCACCACCGATGACAATACCCAGTTCAATTCCCAGTTCTTTGGCGGATTGAATTTCCGTACAAACATCGTCAAGAACCGCCGGATTAATGCCGAAACCTTTATCGCCGGCAAGCGCCTCCCCTGAAAACTTCAGTAGCACACGCTGGTATTTCGCTTTAGACATTATTATTTATCTGGCTTTGAACAGTGTTTAAATGTTTTCGCCTAACTGAAAACGAACAAAGCGTGAGATATTGATATTCTCACCAATTCGGGCAATCGTTTCAGTTAAATAATCCTTGATTGTTTTCTGAGGATCTTTTACAAAGGCCTGTTCCAGCAGGCAGTTTTCCTGAAAAAATTTATCGAGTTTACCATCGACGATACGTTCCAAAATATTATCTGGTTTATTCTGTGTGCGAGCCTGTTCCATATAGATTTCGCGTTCTTTTGCGATCAGGTTCACATCAATTTCTTCGCGACGGATAGCGGCAGGATTCGTGGCCGCGATGTGCATCGCGACATCTTTCACAAATTCCTGAAAACCTTCGTTTTTGGCAACAAAGTCGGTTTCACAATTGATTTCAACCATTACACCGATTTTATTTCCGGGATGAATGTATGACCAGATGAGACCATCTGTGGCGGCGCGATCGGCTTTCTTTTCAGCCTTGGCTTTACCCTTTTTCCGAAGAATATCTATGGCTTTATCAATATCGCCTTCAGCTTCGACCAGGGCGCCTTTGCAATCCATCATACCGATGCCGGTTCTGTCTCTGAGTTCTT
>JAUSPJ010000323.1 GCA_030655795.1 Fidelibacterota bacterium
AATTGTTATTATAAATTGTTCCAAATCATTCATTTTTATCATTAAAATAGATATATTTTGTAACAGAATCATTGTGAAGGAGTCAATCGTTGTCAAAATTCATAAATCCCCATCCGGTCTCCTTACTTACCAGTCGTCAAACAGACCGACCGGAGGATGTCCGGGGTCCTTTTTTCCGGGATCAGACGGCAATCATTCATTCTCTGGCATTTCGTCGTCTGAAGCATAAAACCCAGGTTTTTTTCTCACCGGAAAACGATCATATCTGCACCCGGATAGAGCACTCCATGCACGTGGCGTCAATTTCGGCAACAATCTGCAAAGCCTTGGGACTGGATGAAGAACTGGCGCATGCTATCGGGTTGGGACACGATCTGGGACACGCGCCCTTTGGCCATGCCGGCGAAATCGCTTTGAATAAACTCCTGACCAAACCGTTTATCCACGAGGTCCACAGTCTGCGGGTCGCCGACAAACTGGAAAATTACGGCAAAGGACTGAACCTGACATTTGCCGTTCGGGACGGTATTTTGGCACACTGCGGCGAAGTTGATGAACAGTATGTGGAAATTGCCCCGGAACCAAACGATCTGGACGCAGTAAATTTCCGCCCGACTTCACCCAGCACCTGGGAAGCCTGCGCTGTCCGGGTCAGTGACTCGATGGCCTATCTGGGACGCGACCTGGAAGATGCCATAAAAGCGAACCTGATTACGCGGGATGACATACCGGACAATATTCAGAAAAACCTGGGCGTTAGAAACAGTGATATAATAACTAATCTGGTGGACAACGTCATCGACTGGTCATCAAAAAACGGAAAAATCGGTTTTTCTCCGGAAATATTCGAACTGCTTAAAGAGTTTAAACAATTCAGCCGGACGCGAATATACCGGAACCCAAAAATGGCTTACTGGAATGATTATTCGAAAACAGTACTTTCCTCGATTTACCAGTACCTGCATCAGCTGTTTGATACATTTCATACCGATTGGGATGCGTATGCCGCCAGCAAGATCGCTCTGGATAATAAATTTGGGAAATATATGTTCTCACTGAAGGACGTCTACGAAGCGAGCGGTTATGATATTGACATCATATTGAAAGATTATATCGCCGGGATGACCGACAATTATGCACTGCATTGTTTCGAAAATATCCTCACTGCCGGAACGACAGGATTATAAAAGATCGTTGCATGAGTGCAGACATTAAAAATATTAAACAATCGCTTCTTCGGGAACGGCTGTCTGCATTTTTAAAATCTACACCGGGAATCATCCACAATCTCAGCAATCCATTGACGGTCATTGTCGCCCGCGCGCAGCTGCTGCAACTAAAGATGCCGGGAATTTCTGATTTTAAAAAAATGGTGGGTCAGAGTAAAACCATTGAAGCAATCCTGAACAATCTCGTGTTCATCAGTCAAAATATATCCAACGATGAATTACTACCGATTGACATTAATACCTTAGTAAAAAATGAGATGGAATTCTTAAATGCCGATTCCTTTTTCAAAAATAATGTGACCAAAGATTTTCAGTACTATCCCGATTCGTTAATGATCACCGGCAGTTACTTTCATATCGCCACCCTTTTATATTGTATCATGCAGTTTTTGTTAATTCACATGAAAAATTCCGCTGAAAAAGAGATCAGAATTATAACCGATAAACCGTCGGATTCCGCACGTATCAGAATAAGATCCGCTGTTTTAAAACGTACAGATTTTCAAAATATAGCATCACCCACCCTATCCAGATCTGATGATCCGTTTATGCAAAATATATATGACGCCGGTCTGTTGGCAAAAGAAATGGGGATAGCATTAATGATAAACAGTAACACGACCAGCACAGAATTCACCATAACAATTCCAAAAAAGCAATGAACAACTTATCACGCCCAACCAAAATTCTGATCGTTGACGATGAACCTTATATTTGTGAGGTTCTCACCGAAATTCTGCAGGATGAAAACTACCAGTCAGATTCCGCATACAATGGCGAGAAGGCGATCGAGAAATTCAGTTCGGGCCTGTATGATTTGGTCCTTCTGGATATCGGCATGCCTGTCATGGGAGGACTGGAAGTATTGAAGAGGCTGATCAGTTTAGACCCTACTGTTGCGTTCATCATGGCAACGGCACAGCATGATATTGAAACTGTTGTCGAAGCGATCAAAATCGGCGCCGATGATTATATTTTAAAACCTTTCAATGATATCACAATCATTAAAACCGCAGTCCAAAAAGCGCTGAAATTAAAAGCCGTCAAAGATGAAAACCGCTACCTGAAAGACCAACTGAAGCAACGCTCAAAAACCCATTCAATAGTCGGTCATTCCATCCAGATCCAGGAAGTGTTGAAAATGGTCCGCAAAGTCGCACCATTGAACACATCAGTATTGATCACCGGGGAAACCGGCACCGGTAAAGAGTTGATCGCCCGGGCAATTCATCAGTTCAGTGAGCGGTCAGACCGGAAGTTTATCAGCATTAACTGTGGCGGTCTTCCGGAAACCCTGTTGGAATCCACACTCTTTGGCTATGAAAAAGGCGCCTTTACCGGTGCATATAAACAGACCAAAGGCATTTTCGAAGACGCCGAGGGCGGAACTCTTTTCCTCGATGAAATAGCAGAAACCAGCCCGGCATTGCAGGTACGGTTTCTGCGGGTATTACAGGAAAAAACATTTCAGCGGGTCGGCGGAACCGGAGCCATCCGGGCAAATGTTCGTATCATTTCAGCCACCAACAAAGATTTGCTGAAAGAGCTTAAAGCGGGAAACTTCCGGGAAGATCTGTTCTATCGCCTGAATGTCATTTCAATTTTTGTTCCGCCGCTTCGGGAGCGTCAGGACGACATCCCGCTCCTTATTAAACACTTCATTGAAAAGTATGCCGCATTGCATAACAGTCAAATCCAATACGCTGATAAAGCCGTAATGGACTCTCTGGTCAATTACAATTGGCCTGGTAATATTCGTGAACTGGAAAACGTCATTGAAAGAGCCGTCGCTTTGGCAGAACACTCAAAACTGATTCTCACCGATCTGCCGGATTCGATTTTATATGGAATTGGCGGTGACAGAACCAGACAAAAAAAATCCAATTTTTCAGACGCTAAAAACAATTTCGAACGCACATTTCTATTGCAGGCGCTCCAGCGAAACAACTGGAATATTGCCAAAGCTGCCCGAGAAACCAATATTCCCCGTCAGAATTTTTACCAGAAGATGAAAAAATACAAGCTCTCCCGTCACTAATCCGTCACACTTATATTACACATATTCACTTTTCTATATCGATAGATACTGTCATTATTATCTAACTATATATCAATCTCATGT
>JAUSPJ010000327.1 GCA_030655795.1 Fidelibacterota bacterium
TATTGTGTTCCGGCTGGTAAGCGCCGACGATTTCATTCAGATGGGCATCGATTTTATAAAATTCCGGCCGGGCTTCAGGTAGTGAGGCAAATCCCCGGAAGCGATCAACCAGGGCCTGTAAGTTTTCGACCTCTTCTTTGATAATGCCGAGACTCTCGTGTAAAAGACCGGTGTTAATTTCGGTATTGGAGTCCGCTTTCATCTCCAGGCGTTCGACACTCAATTTGATCGGGGTCAGAGGATTTTTTATCTCGTGTGCCATGACCCGGGCAATTTCTCTCCAGACCAGTTGTTTCTCTGCCTCAATTGCCAGCTGACGTTGCCGATCCAGATCACGGACCATTGAGTTGAAGGACACAATCAGATCATTTATCGGCGAAAAGCGGTTTTCCTTTATCTGAATGTTTTTCTCCCCCGACATCAGGGCCTGGGTGGCCGCCTGGAGGCGCCGCAGCGGACGGGTAATCAGGCCAATTGACAATACAAACACAATCAACACAGAAAAAAGAACAAAGATAAAAATGTAGCGGGAATAGGCATTGATTTGTTGCCGATAAATATCGACGGACAGGTCGATTGCTTTCTGGCTTAGCATCAACAATTCAATGTCACGGTTGAATTTTTCGGATTGATTGGCCGGTATAGAAACTGCAAAATCGGAGTAAAGGGATTCGATATTTTCCATTATATTCTGTTCAGAAAGGCGTTGCAGGAATTCGTCATTACTTCGGATAAAAAAAGTTCGGGTGAACATTACCGAAATGAAAAGCAGAATGATAAAAATGATGAAGATTTGCAGGCGGAAGGAAAGAATTATTTTTTTCATAAAAGTCATTGACCCATTAATGATAAAACAGGGAAATATTGAATGTTTCTGTGTTTACGGCCGGTTTTTTGTTGTTCCAATATAGCATAAGGTCAAAATCAGACTTTTCGCCGATAAAGGTAATCGGGTCAAGATGTGCCGTTAGCCGGATAAAATAGTCGTGTTCCTTTTCCAGATCACCGGGCTTCAATAATTTAACGCCGCTCAGAGAGCTGAAATTCAGATGAACCAGCTGAAGCGTACTGTAATAATCGTTATTGTCTTTTTCTGAAGAATAGAGTCTATATTGCTTTTCAAGAGGATTGTATCGAAGAGTGTGGTAAAATTGTTTAGTCAGAACCGGCTGTTTTTGGGCCTTGTCAAACAGCTCCGCCCGAAATCGAAGGGTGACCGGTTGCCCGGACATGAGGATTTTATCCAGTTCAGCGGTATAACAGTTTTCGAGTTGCATGGATAGTACCAGCGAGTTTTCGACGATACTTAACCAGACATCGTTAAACGCGGGCTCAATGCCATCAATGAACGGAAAAAACAGTGAGCCGACAGAAATAATTGTGGCGATGAGTCGATCTGTGATTGTTCCAAACATAATGTTGCTACAAGATACATTAAACCGGAAATTAATCCAATTATTTTACTTCAATCCTGCGTATTTTATCCACCAAGGAATATGCTCTCTCCGGACGGAAAGAGCATGCTGTGTGGGTTTGTGGGATTAGAATTGTGGGATTTATATAAATTTCCCTTTCATTTGACAGGTGTACTGCACCGTATTATTTCAAAATGATTGCCGGTCCGATTGACACAGTGTATCCGCCAACCGATGAATTGGGCGAATCGATTACACTTTTTTCACCATCTAAAGACGTCACCTTCCAACCATTTGACTGAGGAATTCCATAGAAATAACCGAGTTTAACCTGGATACCGATATCACCCAAAACCGGAATCATGAGAGAAACATTTGGCTGGACCAGAAGATACTTCTTTTCGACGCTCAGATAGTTCTGTTCATTGCTTGACAATTGGACCCCAATGTCGTTCCATGAGTCCAATGATTCGGTCTGGTAAAATTCCAGACCGCTGGTCAGTCTGCCGGCCAATACACCGGCGGATAACAGAACGTGATTAAAAATTGTTATTTGCTTATCCAGTGTAAGTCCCCAATAATTAATGCTGTGAACCATATTGCGGGTGAAATCTTCGCTGTTATAGGTAATCGGTTTCTGGCGGTTCCAATTATTGCTGGCCCAGAAGATTCCCCAGTTTATTGAACCGTCCTGTTCGCCTGGTTTTAAATGAAAACCGTTCATGTTTAATCCGGAATAATTTTTGTCGTTCATGCGTCTTCCTTCAAGAAGTGACGAATACCCTAGTTGCGTACTCAAAAAATCATCATATAATTCCAAGTTGTCCGGAGCATAGAAAATAAAATCCCAGGCGATTATCCCGGCTTGGCTGGATTCTACTAAATGCGGTTTCTTTTTGGTTGGAAAATTTAATTCCATGGTGAAATCCGGTTCGTCTAATTCCACATATTTCTGTTCAGGGGCCGCATCCAGCGTAATGCTTGTTTTCATAATATTTTCTTCCCGGAACAGGATTACGGGCACAATGTCTCCGGCGTTATAATTTTCCACAATGCGAATAAAATGCTCGTTGTACCGGATTTTATCATTGCCAAATCTGGTGATAATATCGCCTTCCTGAAGACCGGCCCGATCAGCTGGACCGCCCTTGTCGATTTCATTGATATAGGCGCCATATGTGTAAGGATAGTGCAAATCCATTGCTTTCTCAAAATCCAGATCGCGGCCAAACACAATACCCAAATATGGCTTGATCACTTTTTCGGTATCAATCCGGATTGTATCGGGATTGATTCCCGACAAGAGTTCTTCCTGTAATGCCTTTCCCATATTGCCAGTCAGAATTTCCGGTTGCGCAAAGAGTACCCGGGTAACAAACAGAAACCAGGCAAGAATCAGCAGGAAGATAAAATTTGTAGTTGCGCGCTTAATTTTATAATTGGTAATGTTCATGATATTTCCTTTCATATCTTTATTATTCATTAAAATCCAAACCAGGGCGAAACGCTGATGGTAAATCCATTCAAAGTTGTTTCATTTCCTGGCCCGGCAATATCATGCTTATTGTCATTAAGAATCTGCTGCCAACCATTTTTTGAATAACTGAGCATATAGCCCGCTTCAACTTTAAGCCAGAATACTGGCAGAACACGGTACATTAGCGATATCCGGGGCTGAAGGAGGACATAGTTCTTCCTGAGTTGCAGATAGTCGTTGTATGAACCATTCGTATCAGGATCCATTTGGTTCCAGTCAACGGTATTTTCGATCTGGTCGATTTCAAACTGTGTGCCGCCGCCACCCACCATCAGTCCGGCCGAAGCGATCCATCTATCTGATAAACGATAGCGCTTATCCAGGCTGACGCCCCCCAGACCGGAATTATATTTTAAATTACGATTAACCTGGTCTGACGAGCCAACGGTATAATTAATACTCTGTTTCTGTCCCGTCCAGACGCCGTAGCCACCGATAAAATACCTGTTTCCGATTAAACCCTGCAAATCAAAACCGTGATATAGGTTGTTGATTTCGGACAGATTATCAAATCCAAGACTGCCAAACAAATCATTGAGACCGGCTTGATCGGCATTAATAAACATTGGTTTATAGGCCGCGCCCCCCAGGCCGCGACTTTTTTTGTGGGGCTGTATAATAAACGGAGATTCACTATCCCAGTTTGATTCTTTTTTTAAAATCGACATTTTTTTCGTAAACGATTCGTTGTGTCGAAGGTATTCTACTATCATAGTATCACCAATGTCTTTTACGTCGATGATGTCTTCAAGGTGTGACCGATGCTTGATGATCATCCCATCTATTTTAATGATTAGGTCTTCTCTCTGGAGAACAGGATTTGTATTCCAGCTGCGACTACCACTGACGATAACACCGGTATTTCCCGAATAATTTAATTCGTAGGCGTCTTTGAAGGATATATTGTCAAAATAGTAACCCAAATCCGGCTGATCCGAGACAGTGGTTTCGATGGCATAGGCAGAAGGTCTTTTAAACCAGTTTTCCAATTCCCCGGCAGCTTGCTTATATTGCTTTACCAGATCCAGTTTCTCCTGGCCGTCCGCGTCGAAACGGCTTTTTGCAAACACAGGGCTGAAAAGGGAAAATGTAATCAGGAGTATCATCAGGTAGTGAAGGATTTTTTTTATCGTATTTAATGTCATTTCAAATTCTCCTTTTTTGGTTCGTTCAGATTAATGACAAAACAAGTGCCAACAAACAACAGATTTCGATTTGTCGACGTGTAGCGATATTATTTTCAATTGCCCCCCGCAAGAACAATATCATTTTTACATGGACGCTATATCAATATGATATGTTAGGATCAGGACCCATCCGTTAAATTTCCTTTTGCAACTCACTAAAAAAACCAATATATTCAGACAACGAAAAGGCAAAGGATGCAGATATGTCAATGTTTTCACTTGTGAAAAGCGCAGCCGTATTGGGAATTGATGCTTACGTGGTAAACGTAGAAAGTAACCTGGGAAATGCCCAGGTACCCCGGTTTATTACCGTGGGACTTCCGGAGGGCGCCGTAAAAGAGAGCAAAGAGCGGGTTATGTCGGCGATTAAAAACACGGGTTTCTTTATACCGAATAATAAAATTGTCATTAATCTGGCCCCCGCCGATATTCGCAAAGAGGGCAGTGCCTTTGATTTGCCAATATCGATTGGTATTCTTTGTGCCGCCGGCCGGGTATCAACCAAACTTCTGAGTGATTATGTGATTCTCGGAGAACTGTCGCTGGATGGTACCCTTCGGGGGATTAGAGGCGCTCTTCCCATTGCGGTTTCCATTCGGGAAAATACATCTGTTAAGGGTTTGGTTCTGCCAGAGGCGAACGCGCGCGAGGCCGCGATTGCCGGCGGCTTAGCGGTCGTAGGCGTAAAATCATTACATGAAGCCATTGATTTTCTGAACGGGAACTACCAACCGGAGGATGTTCATATCAATGTATCCGAATTGTTTGAAGAACACCGGCAATATGAGCAGGATTTTTGCGATGTAAAGGGGCAGGAACATGCGAAACGGGCCCTGGAAGTGGCCGCGGCCGGCGCTCACAATATCATTATGATTGGTCCGCCCGGGTCCGGGAAAACGATGCTGGCGAAACGATTTCCCTCGATACTCCCAAATCTGACCCTCGACGAAGCACTTGAAACAACTAAAATTCACTCCGTCGCCGGGATGCTGTCGGTTGGCGAAGGAATCGTTGCAACCCGACCTTTTCGATCACCGCATCACACAATTTCAGATGCCGCGCTGGTCGGTGGAGGAAAGATTCCTCGTCCCGGTGAAGTCAGTTTAAGCCACCATGGAGTATTGTTTTTAGATGAATTGCCCGAATTTAAAAAGAATGTTTTAGAAGTGCTGCGCCAGCCCATGGAAAATAACACTGTCACAATTAGCCGGGCCCAGATGTCGCTGTCATATCCGGCAAATTTTATTCTGGTTGGTGCAATGAATCCCTGTCCTTGTGGTTATAGCACCGACCCTAATAACGATTGCAGTTGTTCTACAATGCAGATACAGAAATACATGTCCCGGATATCCGGTCCACTGCTGGACAGAATTGATATTCATATTGAGGTTCCGGCGGTAAAAATAGCAGATTTGTCCAGCAAGAGCTCCGGAGAACAGTCTGAATATATTCGGAATAGAGTCCAGATGGCCAGGAAGAGACAAACCGAGCGATTTTTGCAGTATAAAGGCATTTATGCGAATGCGGACATGGATACAAAAATGATTCATCGCTTCTGTAAAATAGACAAAACCGGCCAGACCCTTCTTCACAACGCCATTACGAAACTAGGTCTCAGCGCCCGGGCATACGACCGAATCCTGAAAGTATCTCGGACGATTGCCGACCTGTCTGGCGCTGCTGAAATTTTACCCGAACATCTTGCAGAGGCAATTCAGTACAGAAGCCTTGACCGGCAATTGTGGATGTAATTCGGCCTGGTTTTGCATCAAAGGTAAAAAATTGAATTTGCCGGCTATAAAAAACATCCGTTGTATTCTGATTTTTTCGGCATTAAATTGACGACCGCTTTGGGGTCAATTATGATGTTACAAACTTTTAATCTGAGTAAGCGCTTTGGAAATCGCTGGGCGGTGAAAGACCTGAACCTGACGGTGGAAAAAGGTCAGATATTCGGATTCCTTGGTCCCAACGGGGCCGGAAAAAGCACCACTATCCGTATGTTGTTGAATCTCATAAGACCCAACTCCGGTTCGTTTGAGCTGCTTTCACAAAATGTCAGATCTTCGGGACAAAAAATATATTCACGTATAGGCGCCCTTGTCGAAAAACCTGATTTTTATCTCTATTTATCGGCTGAAAAGAATCTTAAGATACTGGGCTCATTAAGTGGTGGTGTCGATGATGAGAGAATTAATGAGGTTCTTGAAATTGTCCGGCTTCAGGATCGGGCACGGGAGAATGTGCGAAATTATTCCCATGGTATGAAACAGCGTCTGGGAATTGCCCAGGCCTTGCTCAATCGGCCGGAACTGGTCATTCTGGACGAACCGACCTCCGGTCTCGACCCCGAAGGCATTCATGAGATACGGAAACTCATTGTATCATTAGCCCGGGAACAAGATATGACGATTGTGTTGTCATCACATCTGCTGCATGAAATAGAGCAGGTTTGCACGCACATGGCGATTATTGACAACGGCAGCCTGATCGTTCATGGATCTGTGGAAGAATTACTTCGCAATACGGATTTTTATATAACGGAAATATTGGTTGATAATCCCGAGCGGGCCTTTAATCATTTAAAAACTGAAAATTGGGTCAAAGATATTACTCTCGAAAACGGACTGCTGAAAGTTCATGTGTCTGTGGAAAAACGACCGGCTTTAGTGGAATTTCTAATACATAATCATTTCAAAGTGTTCTCGATTGTACCGAGAACATCGCTTGAGGATTACTATTTATCCCTTTTGAAAACCCGGCATGGATAATTTATGTTACTTCTAATCAAAGCAATCTATTTCG
>JAUSPJ010000328.1 GCA_030655795.1 Fidelibacterota bacterium
AATTGTGGCGCGGCTTTATTGATCATTTCCCGAAGCGCCTGAATTGTGCAGATTTTGAATGCCATTTCACTGGAATCCACCGGGTGATAACTGCCGTCAATCAGGACAAAGCGAACGTCCACCATTGGATAATCGGCATAAAGTCCCCGGTCCATGGCTTCCCGAAAGGCTTTTCCAATAGATGGTATATACTCCCGGGGGATATTTCCGCCTTTGACCAGATCAATAAATTCAAGGCCGTTTCTATCGTTCGGCTCCAGACGAAACACAATGTGAGCAAATTGTCCTTTCCCGCCGGTCTGCTTTTTATACTTATAATTGTATTCAACTTCCCGGGTAATTGACTCACGGAACGCCACGGCTGGCTTACCTACATTAACGTCGACCTTATGCTCCGTTTTCAGGCGATCGACGATCACTTCCAGATGCAGTTCACCCATTCCGGAAATAACAGTTTCTTCGGTCTCTTCGTCATAATGCACTTTAAATGACGGGTCCTCTAATGCCATTTTACTCAGGGCAATGGACAGGCGATCGCGTTCCTTTTTAGAATCCGGCTCGATTTTCATATCCAGAACGGTTTCGGGATATTTAATATTTTCCAGCAATACCGGTTCCGCTTCATCGCATAACGTATCACCGGTTGTGGTGTATTTGATTCCGATTAAGGCGCCAATGTCACCGGCCCTTAATATCTTTACTTCCTGACGATCATTCGCATGAATTCGCAAAATACGGCTAATGCGTTCCATTTTAGCTTTTGTTGAATTCAACACGTAGCTGCCCGCTTCCAGTTCACCGGAATAGACCCGGATAAATGTCTGCTGACCCACGTAGGCATCATTCGTGATTTTAAATGCGAGCGCCGAAAAGGGTCGTTTGTAGGACGGCTTGCGCGATAAAACGATCTCAGGCTTATGAATATCCACACCGGTTATAATGCCACGATCAATGGGTGACGGTAAATAATCAACCACCGCATCCAGTAACAATCGTACGCCTTTATTCTTAAAGGCTGCCCCGCAGAAAACCGGCGTTACACAGAGAGTAAGTACGGCATGACGGGCAGCCGCTTTTATATCCGCTTCCGTAATTTCCTCTTCAGCGAGGTATTTTTCCATCAACGGTTCATCGAAATCAGCCAGCTTTTCAATCATCATTTCCCGGTATTTTGCCGCCCGCTGCCGATATTCTTCGGGAATATCAGCAACTATCATGTCAAGATCCTGATATGTTATAGATTGCATGGAAATCAAATCGATAACACCTTTGAAATCCGCTTCACTGCCAACCGGTAGTTGAAACAGTACCGCGTTTGCACCCAACATTTCATTCATTTGCTCGACCGTATGAAATACGTTTGCCCCTTGACGGTCCATTTTGTTAATGAACGCAATCCGGGGAACTTTATACCGGTCAGCCTGATGCCAGACGGTTTCGCTCTGAGGTTCAACGCCACCGACAGCACAAAACACCATTATGATGCCATCCAGAACACGCAGCGACCGTTCAACTTCAAGTGTAAAGTCAATATGTCCGGGAGTGTCGATAAGGTTGATCTGGTGTTTTTTCCATTCGGTGGTAATTGCCGCAGACGTGATCGTAATGCCGCGTTCCTGCTCCTGCTTCATAAAGTCCATAACCGCCTGGCCATCATGAACTTCACCCATCTTATGGGTTAACCCTGTAAAAAATAAAATCCGCTCGCTGGTTGTCGTTTTGCCAGCATCAATATGGGCAACGATTCCGATATTTCGGATTCGTTGTATTTCAGCATTTTCCATTTGTCATACTCCTAACTTTAAACGAGCGGCAAATTTAACGGCTTTTTCAGTAAATCCAAACTATTATTTTATTGATTGTTATGAAATGGAAAGGTTACTTGCCTGCGGAATTATAATGCCGGATTTCACCCAAAGATCGGCGTTTCCGCTCTTTTCGATAATCCGGATCCAGCGGATATCCCATACTGATCAATATATCAATCTTGGCAGACCGTGGTAAATTTAATGCTTTTTTCACAGCTCTGGCGCTGAACCAGCCCAACCAGCAGGTTCCCAATCCCAGTTCCTCCGCCTGAAGAACCAGATGTTCACAGGCTATGCCAATATCGATCAGACTATATTTAATATTTCGGATCAGGTTTCCTATGCGGGTAATATAATCCGCCTTCTCAGTGACCACCACAATCAGCGCCGGCGCTTTTCCGGCAAATCGCGTGCTTTTATAAATTCCTGAAAAGGCCTTCTCTGAAACCGTTGCTATTATCTTTGGGTCATCGAGAACGATAAATGACCAGGGTTGAGAGTTTCGGGCTGACGGCGCCAGGCGGGCCGCGTCAAGACATTTATCGATTAAATCCCGCTCAACCCGTTTTTCGGCATATTTACGTGTGGATTGTCGCTTATTTACTAATTCCGTAAAATTCATCTGTTTATCAATCCGTTAAAAGTTCCCGGGCCTGTTTAAGTGTTGTGTCTGTAATTTTTGTTCCACCGATAAGGGATGCAATTTCAGTAACCCGCTCTTCATGATCAAGCTGGTCTATATTTGTCTGACTGCGGCCAGATCCAGATTGTTTATACACTTTATAATGGTAATTGCCCAGACCGGCAATTTGTGGCAAATGAGTTATACAAATCACTTGATGCATTTCGGAAAGTTTTTTTAATTGCCACCCGACTGTCTGCGCCACCTTCCCGGATATACCGGTATCACTTTCATCAAATATGACTACCGGAATCTGATCTTTGCCGGCCATAATCGACTTCATTGCCAGCATAATCCGGGACACTTCTCCACCTGATACAATATCAATCAAGGGTCTCAACGGTTCACCGGGATTTGTGCTGATCATAAACGCAACCCGGTCAATTCCGGACTCATCGCACCGTAACTGTTTTCCATTAATCATTACCCAGCCGCCGCTGGATTCAACTTGCTCTATTCCGACCTTAAACCGGCTACCTGCGATACCCAGTTTAGAGAGCGTCTGGATGAGCTCTGTTTCAAATTTCGTTGCTGTTTCTTTGCGTTTTTCTGATAATTTCAAAGCCTGATCAAAATATCGCTTTTTGGATATTTCAATCTCTTTTTCAATTTTCATGATTTCATTATCAAGCCCGTCATCCTCATCGAGATATGTAACAATTTTTGTTTTATAATCAACAATATCCCGAATAGTGGAACCGTATTTTTTCATCAGTTGCTGCAATAAATACAGCCGTTGACTGATATTCTCAGCCTGGCCGGGATCAAACTGAATGTTCCGGATATAATTTGTCAGATGTTTGGACAAATCCTGTATCGTGAATTGCATTTCTTCAAACCGATTTAGTTCGTCCGTAAATTCGGAATCGATAGTATTAAGTGTATCTAGTTTTTTAATTATATCCAGAACCTGCTGATAGAGCGTGTTTTCATCGGCTTCGTATAGTGAATTTGTCAACTCTTCCGAAAGTGTATGGATTTTTTCAGAATTATCGAGAATTGCCTTTTCCTTCAACAACCGTTCATATTCACCATCAACCGGATCGACTTTATTGATCTCATTCAGTTGAAATTCCCATAGTTCCCGTTTTTCGCGGTTAAGTTTCCGTTTTTCCGTTAATAGAGTATATTTTTCAACCAGACGACTCAATGCAAAATAAGCAGCATGCACATTTTCCCGCAGATCACCATAATTTCCGTAGGCATCCAGGAATTCAATATGGTTTTCATCACGCAGGAGCGACTGATGGTCGTGCTGACCGTGTAAATCGACCAGCAGATCGCCCGCAGCTTTTAGAATATTAATCGGACATTGGGCCTGATTAATCCAGGCTTTTGAACGACCATTGATATTGAGTTCGCGCCTAAGTTTCAGTTCTCCATTTAATGCTTGAAGATCGTTTTGCTGAAGGAATTGAATAACCGGATGCTTATTGTCAAGATCAGCGAAAGTGCATTCAATTATTGCACTGCTAGCTCCTGCCCGAATCATCGCAGGATTTGCTTTTTCACCAAGCGCCAGATTCAAGGCATCGATAATAATCGATTTACCAGCGCCGGTCTCTCCGGTGATTACGGAAAATCCTTTGTAAAAATCGACGGACAGTTGATCGATAATTGCAAAACTGGTTATTTTAAGACTCTTTAAACCCATATTCTCTTTACTGAATTCTACTTATGAGAAGTATTTTGATAAAGTATTTCATCCGCTGGATTATAATACCTGATTATTTTCGAAAATAAATAAATACCAATTACAACTCCCAAAGCATCTGCTGAAAAATCACTGAAGCTGCAATCTCTTCCGGCTACAAACAGCTGATGTATTTCATCAGTTACTGCATACAGTATTCCGGTAAGCACACTAATTATAAACACATTTCTCAAAATAAATGACGATTTCGTGCGCGTATATGCCAGCATCAGTGTCATTCCGTACAGTAGATATTCGGTAAAATGTAAAATTTTATCAAGCCCGGTAATTCGTAGCGGCGGCAGTTCACTCTGTGGCAAAGAGGAGAGAAAAAATATTAACATACTATACAAGATTGCCGGTAGTTTATACAGATGTCTGGACACTATTGAACCTCTTCATATTCTTTGAGAATTCCCGGGATATAGTTTAGTAAATCGCCGGCTATTAAGCCACGGACACCATAATCATTACGACCAAGATCGCCGGCTAATCCGTGAATAAACACAGCGCTGATTGCGGCATCAAACGACTTCATTTTTTGGGCCCGC
>JAUSPJ010000329.1 GCA_030655795.1 Fidelibacterota bacterium
AATTAGGAAGATACAAAATAGGATTATTAATTAATTTCAATTCCAAATTGCTAAAAAATGGGATTAAAAGATTTATTATTTAGCCGCAGAGAATTTAGTTATTTTAAAATATTTACTCTGTGTTCTCTGTGTCTCTGTGGCTAATCAAGAAAGGAACTAAAATGAATAAAGAGGTATTGGAACTCTGGCCGGAACTGATGTGGATTCAGCAAGAGGAACTCAGAGAAGCCACCGCAAAAACCTGGGAACTGGCGCTGGAAAAGAGCGTATTGGATCCCGATAATCTGAAGCGGATTCCCTTTACGCTGCTCTGCGGACCCGACCTGAAAGTGACTTTCATGGATCACAAACGCTCGGTGGTGCATATTGCCCGGGATGCCGGTGAGAAGATCAATGCCATGTACCATGGTGAACTCACCGTGGATATGGATGTACTGATCGCCGGGGCGATTCTCTGTGATGTGGGCAAATTGCTGGAATATGTCCTGGATAAAAATGGGAAGGCGGTTCAGGGCAATTATGGTAAATACCTGCGCCACCCCTTTTCCGGGGTCTCACTGGCGGAACAGTGCGGCGTCCCGGCGGAGGTGTGCCATATCATCGCGGCCCATGCCGGTGAAGGCGATCTGATTAAACGCAGCGCCGAGGCCTATATTGTCCATCATGCGGACTTTATGACCTTTCTGCCTTTTAAAGAGAGACTAAAAGTATGAATTTAATCGAAAAAATACTCGCCAACCACAGCAGCCAGGAAACCGTAAAACCCGGCCAGATTATTGATGTGCGAATCGACGCCCGGGTAGCCCGTGATTTTGGCGGCGCCAATGTGGTCAAGAACCTGATCGAAAACGGTCTGGAACCCGACGACGTTTCCAAAACCTTTTTTACCTTCGACTGTAATCCCGGCGGTTCCGATCAGAAATACGCGGCCAATCAGCATTTCTGCCGCCAGTATGCCCGGGAAAAGGGCATTCAGGTTTACGATGTAAATTCCGGGATCGGTACCCATCTGGCCATTGACCAGGGCCTGATTCTGCCGGGCGGAACCTTTGTGTCCACCGATTCCCATGCCAATATCATAGGGGCTATCGGCGCTTTTGGTCAGGGCATGGGCGATCAGGATATCGCCGCTGTCTGGGCCAGCGGGCAGTCCTGGTTCAAGGTGCCGGAATCTGTTAAACTGACCCTGACCGGTCAGCGTCCGGAGAATGTCAGCGCCAAGGATATCATTTTGAATCTGCTGGATCGGTTCGGCGCCAACAGCCTGCTGGGCTATGCCGTGGAGATGCACGGCCCGGCGGTGGATGAATTAAGCCTGGATGAACGCATCACAATTGCCTCAATGGGTACTGAAATGGGGACGATTATTATTCTCTTTACACCCACTCCGGCAGTGATTGCCGAACTGGAACAACGCAACGGTAAAAGGATTCAGACGATCAGTGCCAATGCCGACGCGGTTTATGAACAGGAAATTGACGTCGATATTTCCAGCTTCAAACCCATGGTCGCCAAACCCGGCCATCCCCATGATGATATTGATATTCAGGAGGTCAAAAAGACAAAAATCGATTCCGCCTTTATCGGCAGCTGCACCAACGGCCGCATGGAGGATCTGCGCATTGCGGCGAATATTCTCAAGGGGAAAACTGTAGCCCCCGGTGTGGTTCTGAAAATTGTTCCGGCCACTGACGAGGTCTGGAAAGAGGCACTGGAAGAGGGACTGATTAAAATCTTCAAGGATGCCGGAGCTCTGATATCCAATGCCGGGTGCGCCGGATGCGCCGCCGGTCAGGTGGGCCAGAACGGGCCCAACGAAATTACTCTCAGCACCGGTAATCGCAACTTTGCCGGTAAGCAGGGCAAGGGCAGTGTTTATCTGGCTTCACCGGCGGTCGCGGCAGCCTCAGCGGTTGCGGGGTACATTACCACACCCGATGATCTGCCGGCGGAACCCGCAACATTTACGGCTCAGGGAATCAGCCTGGGTGAAGCCCGTGCCAAAGCCCGTCCCGAGTCCAGTCCGCTGGAATTTACCGGCAAAATCTGGCTGATACCGATTGACGATATCGATACGGATATGATTTTTCACAACCGCTATCTCACCATTACCGATATTAACGAAATGGGTCAGTATACCTTTGATAATCTGGCCGGCTACGAGAATTTTGCCAAAGCGGTTCAGCCCGGCGATATCGTCGTGACCGCTAAGAATTTTGGCGCCGGCAGTTCCCGTCAGCAGGCGGTGGATTGTTTTAAATCCCTGGGAGTGCCGCTGATCCTGGCGGAATCCTATGGGGCGATATATGAACGGAACGCCATTAACGCGGCTTTGCCAATTCTGAGTTACGATAAAGCGCTGATCACAGAGCTGGATTTACATAATGGTGATACCGTGACCGTCAATCTGGAGAGCGGTGCGATTCAGAACCGGCGTACCGGGAAATCAGGAAGCGTTCAGCCCTTTTCCAGGGTCCAGATGGACATTTATAAACGGGGCGGTCTGCTAAACAAATAGAGTGATTGCGCAAAACAGATCGTTTTAATTTACGGATTATCTAGAAAAGTTCCCGATAGTGGTATTATGTATTTCAACCCCTTTATGGTTGGAGAATTGGTTTATCCATGCTTCACTACGTTACGCAGGATAGATTGGTTTATTAGTTTATTGGGTGAACAAAGAACGTTCCCCAAAAACAAAACGCCGAAGCTGTTTAACAATAAAACACAACCGGAATCTTTTATTTTCACTTGATTTCTGGTTGTTCAAGATTTAATTTCCCATTGTGATGGTAGATATATCAGAAACGGGAAATTGTTGTGATATTTTCAAATTTTTCAACAAAATATGATGATATGTGGAGATATTTGACTTCTAATAGCGCTGATATATCCCAAGTTTGACACTTCGAAAAACGATATTCTTTAAAAACAACAACTTATAAAGCATTAATTTTCTACGCTGTATCTACATCATCATTTTCACACAGT
>JAUSPJ010000331.1 GCA_030655795.1 Fidelibacterota bacterium
GTATCATCTCGATAGTCACCGGTCATTCCCTGTGGTTCGAGATAGACATGCTCCTGGTAACCGGTGCGATATTCATCTTCGATGATTGTGACCGCCTCAGCAAAGGCTTTTACCGGATTACCTTTATCATAATGATAATCAGTAAAAACCGTACTTTTCACCTCGGCTTCTTCCAAAGTATATAACGGTTCTAAATCTTCATATTCGACAACAATGTGAGTGAGAATATCATAAATTATTTCCCGTTCAGGGCCTACAACAAGCAGGATCGGTTGGCCGATATATTCCACCGTATCTTCGGCAAACAGCGGATGATCGGATATCACGGTGCGCATGCGATTGACGCCGGGAACATCATCTTTATCGACAATAAAGTAGCCTTCTGGCAATTCCGGTTTTACGATGGATTTAATTTTGGCTTTTGCACGACTGCTTCGCAGCGTTTTCGCAAAAAGCATGTTTTCGAAATGCATATCGCCGATATATTTCGCCTCACCGCTGATCTTGGCTGGCCCATCAACACGTCTAATCGGTCTACTGATGGAGTCTATCACTGCATTTCCTCTTTATAATACGTTTTAATTTTTTCATAGTCATTGATCGTATCCAAATCCATTCCGATACCGGGATCATCGACATCAACGATAACAGCCTCTTTTCTATGAATAAAATCACGTAAAATTGCCGTATCCGGCAGCGCCAATATTTCGGGAATGAGCTGACTTTTAAACAGAACCGGATGACCTTTTTTGCCGTTATATCTTGGAACGACAATGTCCGCCTCAATGTCTGCAATTTGCCGGAAAGTTTTTGATTTTACAACCGGTTGATCACCGGGAATAATGAAAAATCGCTCACTTATCACTTCACGAATTCCGCACCGAACCGACGAAAACATCCCCAGTGCAAAGTTTTCGTTTTTAACGACGAGCAAACCGGGTAAATTGCCCACCAGTTTGATAATTCTGTCAATATTAAAGCCGGCAACCACGATTATCTGCTCACAGACCTTGTCCATGCTTTCAATGCAACGGACCAGAAGCGGTTTTCCGCCCAGATCCAACTCCGGTTTGAACTGTCCCGCCCGCTCGGAAAATCCGGCTGCCAATATTACTCCATCGATGTTCAATCCAATTCCTCCAGAGAGGTGATCGACTTTGAGGGGAAATCGATTGTCTTCATTGCCGAATCGATATCTTTCAAACCGTTGCCCGTCACTAAAAGCACAATGGTGGCGTTTTTATTCATTTCATCCTTCATTTTCAGAAATCCCGCATAGGACGCCGCTGCCGCCGGTTCAGCAAAAAGTCCCGCCTTAGAGGACAATTCCTTCTGCGCTTCAAGAATGGCCTCGTCGGAAACAGTCACGCATTTGCCATTATACTGTTTCAACTGTTTCAGGGCATAATAGCCATTCCGTGGATTTCCCACCGAAATCGAATCCGCTACCGTCTGAGCGTCGATGGGGGTAAATTTGCCGCTTTCGAACGCACGGGCAAGCGCATTGCTGCCTTCTGCCTGAACCGCAATTATTGTTGGAATTCTATCGATGATTCCAAATTTTAAAAGATCGCGGAATCCTTTGTATACACCACCCAAAATCACGCCGTCGCCCGTCGGAACGAACACAAAATCCGGTACTTTTTCCAACTGGTGATAAATCTCCAGAGAGACCGTTTTCTTGCCTTCAATAGTCAGCGGATTGTAGGCGGTATTGCGACTGAGAATATGATGTTTACGACTGTATTCCAACGACAGGTCGAAGGCTTTATCATAATTCCCCGCCACCGGAATGACCCGCGCGCCATATTGCAGCGATTGCACCAACTTGGCTTTGGGAGCTGTCTCGGGTAGAAAAATTGTAATATCCAATCCCGCTGCCGCGCCGACGCCCGCCATGGATGACGCTGCGTTACCGGTAGAGGCCAAAGCAATGGCGTTGATATTTTCGCGTTTCGCGAATGCAGCAACCAGGTAAGACGCCCTGTCCTTCAGCGAACCGGTCAGGTTGTGGGTATCGTCTTTGATAAACAAGTTGGGAAAAACAAGTTCCTGACTCAGATTTTCCGGTTTCCAGAGTGGTGTATTACCAACCGGAATTCTGGGAAAATATTCTGCCGCTACCGGCAGCAGATCAGACATTTTCGGCTGATGATGAAAATGGCCGTCAATTACTACTTCCAAAACACCGCGAAGAGGTTCGTCTGGCTTTTGGATTTGACTGCATTTGGGGCAGAGCATCAGCTCAGGCGTAATGTCGAATTCCTTACCGCATTGGGAACATTGATACTGAAAATTGATCATATAGATCTTCTTATCATTCTATATTGTTGAATTCTCACTGACAAACCACTCCGCATAAGAACTGATTTTGCCCGATAAATAGTAAGGCAGATTCAGCAGATGGAAGAATTTCCCTTTGGTCGTTCTCACCCGGTCCACGCTGATTTCTCCGGCATAAAGCCGGATTGCCCAGGGATGCTCCACCCGATCCATGAACTGATGCAACGATCTCAGAGAGCCACTTTTTCCGGCTTTGATCTCTACGGGAATCAGGACATCCCGATAGGGTAATAAATAATCGACTTCAGCATTGGATTGTTTCGTTTCCCGGGTCCAAAAGACCGGCTTCTGGTCAGTCAGACAATCCGAAGCGATAATTTCCTGATAAACAATGTGCTCCGCGATTTTACCCTGATAGAAAGCGTGGAGATTATCATGTTCGAAAAACGAAACCTGTAAACCGGCGCGATAATTCAACAATCCTGTATCCAGAAATTGAAGACGCGGTGATTTTTTCAGACACGGCTGAGCCGGAATCTGAACGCTGGTTGTCGGATAGATCAGTTTCAACAGCATTGCGCGTTCCAAAGTTTTCAAAACCTCACTCATTTCGCGCGAGCGGTAATCGGAATTTCCAAACCCCTGAAATTTGATCCGCTTACCGGCTTCCAGCGGCGCCGATTCTATCGCGTGTCGCAGAAGACCGGCGTTCATCACCGAACGGGCATATTTGGCAACATCGTTGAGATAAGTGGTCATCAGCCCTTCATATATTTTTTTAAGAACAACTACGTCCGGTGTCTCTCGGAATGTCTGAATGACTTCCGGCATCCCGCCGATTAGAGTAAAGGTATGAAACAATTGTAAAAGGATCTCATGAGCCAGTCGCGGAACAGGAATAGTGTCGAGATAGTTCGAAGCCAACCGTTTATCCGTTGCATTTAAAAATTCCATGAAAGTCAAGGGATACATATAGCGATATTCTACCCTGCCAACCGGAAACGATATACGTCTATGTTCCATCATTATCTCAAGGAGTGAACCCGCCGCAATTATATGAATTTTTGGCAATTCCTCAAAGAAATACCGCAAAATGCCTGTCGCTTCGGGTGAATTTTGGATCTCATCGATAAATATCAACCGTTTTCCCGATGACAGATCAACATCTTTTTTCAGAGCGATCATCTGAACCAGCTGCTGTATCGGTAATTTTTGTCTGAAAATGTTCAGATCATCTTCCTTCTGCAAATCCAGATAGACATACCGATCAAATTCTCCGGCAAACATATTAACAGCGACAGTTTTCCCGACTTGTCGTGCTCCGCGCAAAATCAAGGGCTTGTGGCGATCCTGACTCGCCCAGTTTCGCAATTCTTCTATAATACTTCGATGAAACACTTACTAATACTCATTTAGAATGTAACAAAGTCAAGGCAATTATCGGAAAATATTGTAACAAAGTCAAGGCAATTATCGGATTCACTTGTATTAAAGTCAGGGCAATTACTAAAAATAACCATTATATCTCAATTGTATTTCCAAACATTTTCATTTCCACAATTGGACAAATATGCAATTGGATTGCAAATTTGTCCATAAATGCCATGTCACGGTCTGCCTCCCATGATCATAGTCATAATCGCTTTGTGAGCGTGCAGTCTGTTCTCCGCTTCGTCAATAACGACCGAACTGGGTCCGTCTATCACCTCGTCAGTCACTTCCTGTCCTCTATCCGCCGGGAGACAGTGCATATAAATGCCATTCTTATTAATCAATCGCATTTCCTTTTCAGTTGTCATCCAGTTTTTACTGGCGCTGTTCAATCTCTCTGCTTCCTCATGGTTTTGCTCTTTTATGGTATTGCCAGCTTCATCTGTGTAATTGAAGCAGGGTACGGCGCCCCAGGATTTAGGATAGACAATGTCCGCGCCCTTAAAGCCTTCCTCAAAATCATTGGTTATCTGGAATGAGCCATTTGTCTGCTCCGAAAATTGTTGACTTGCTTTAATGATTTCAGGATCCAAATCAAATCCTTTGGGATGAGCCAGTGTCACATTCATACCCATTTTAGTCGCTGCCAGGATGACGCTTTGGGGCACAGCTCGCGGTTTTTCGATAGAACCGGAATACGCCCAGGACATTGTGAGGTTCACTCCCTTAAAAGTTCCAAATTTTTCTTTGATAGTAATAAGGTCCGCCAGAGCCTGGGTCGGATGGTATTTATCACATTCCATATTGATTATGGGAATTTCGGCATATTCCGCAAACTCTTTTATTAAAGCATTTGCAAATCCGTATATCCAATAAGCCGGGGGACCGTACATGCGTATGGCGATAGCATCCCCAACCCGGCTCAACATTCCGGCAACATCAGAAATTCTCTCGGTTTTATATGGAATATCAAAACCTTTTCTTGCCGGAGTATATGTTTTCCCGGGTTCCAGGTCCACATGAATCCCACCCAACTGCTGAATTCCCGCCGCAAAAGTACTGCGAGTTCTCAGCGATTGATTAAAAAACATGGTGAATAAAGTTTTGCCCTTTAGAATATTACTTTGATCATCATTCATGGCATGACGGCGTTTCAAATAAAGCGCCATATCAATTAATGTTTCCCATTCCTCTTTGGTGTAATCCAATTCGGCGTCAATCCAATCTCTTCCTAAAAATTTGTTCGTCTTCATTTTTTCTCCTACTATTTTATCGTTTACTAATTCCAATCTGCTATTTAAAACATTTTCCCATAAGATAGAATTTTAAGCTTCTCTTAAAAGTAAAATTATTTACGGCTTCGTTCCTTTTTACTAATTATACCTAATTCGAAAAGGGTTTTAATACTTAATCCCGACCAGTCGGGACAGAGATCGCAGACCTGCCCGCCGTTTCTCTTTTGCAGGCTATTATAAATTTTCCTGTAATTTGTTGACCACACGATAGATTCCATTACGCAATACTTCAACGTGAAAGTTGATTATCAAACCCAAATGCTTATCAATCAGTCGTAAATATGTCAATAATTTAGGTTTGTCTATAGGTGATAATTTCTCTTTGGCTTTCAGATCAACAATTACCTTATCTTCTACTAACAAGTCCAGACGAAGGTCTGTACCGAGCTTGATTCCTTTATAGGGAATCGGAACACTCTGTTGTCTTACAAATCGTAATCCTCTAAGATAAAACTCATGACAAAGCGCATCTTCATAAACAGATTCCAAAAGCCCTGGACCTAAAATCCTATGTACTTCTATCGCTGCTCCGATTATCTTCTCTGATATTTCATTTTCATGCATAATTAATAAATTTCTTTAAAATCCTCTGCGTTCTCTGCGCC
>JAUSPJ010000335.1 GCA_030655795.1 Fidelibacterota bacterium
ACCGTTCTACGGCAACCTTTAAAAAATTTTGCCATGCTGTTGGATGCTCTAATGGATTTCTGAAACCATTCGGTCCCTCTCCAACATGGATGCAACCAAGCATATTAATACCAGCGGGACTGTCGTACACGTTGGTAATTACCCCATCAGGGTTAGTTGTAATGTCCCAGTTGTAATTTCCATCCAGATCAGGTTCTATCAATTCCCAGATCAGTTGAGTATTAGAACGGGTCCAATGGGTTGCTAAATTCTCAAAATGACCATCCACCCAGTTCCAGTAATTTTTTTCATCGAATTCCATTTGCTGCATAAACCATCTGTATTCTAAAACATAGGCACCAAAAATTCCAAACCGTGAATCTTCAAAAGGAATGGAAAATGTATCTTCCAAAAAGGGAAAAAGATTGGGTTCGGAATTGTATTTGCTTTCCCAAATATCAATCACTTCGGCAAGCCCAACCCATTGAATTAAACCCGCTTTGGTATATTCGGATAAAGCCTGAATCTGCTGTTGAAAATCTTGAATGAATTGTGGATTAAGCATTGAATTCTGTCCTGCAAAAATCGTCTGCGTGTAAATTTTGCCAACTTCAAGTTCTCCATTTTGCTGTTTTTGAAGTAATACATTTAATCCCTGCCAATTATTCTTATAACCACCAGCATTGGGTAGGGGTGCATTTTCATCATGGGTCAAAAAATGTTCGTTATCTTGTGGCTTCCAAATTCCGGAAATCCAAAGACTATCTTCATTTTGATGAAATAGCGTGGCTCCACCCCAAAGAATTTCAGCCTGCCAGGTGTAGTCAGAATAAATACTCCCGGTGGTTGGCTGCCAGAGATATTCTAATTTTGAAGAATCGGGCGGAAAGGCAAGAAATCCGCCTGCTGTTTGAGAAACCGGAACTCCCAATTCCTCGATTAAATAGGCTATATCAGCATAATTGTATTGCGTTTCATGGGCATGTGGATCAATCTCAAAACCTAAATCTTCTTTCAGATAACGCAGGAAATTTTTGTTATTTGTGGAAGCAGTGCCTGTGTCATATTTTGTTGCTGCAAGCAGGAAATTCCAATCGGATTGGTAATTGTATTTAACTCCTTCTGCATGAAGCATACTGGCAAATTCAATGAGCGCTTCTCGATGCTGCCCAAAAGCAGATTCATTATCAACAAAATCAGGATAACCACCTGGTCTTGATGAAGGTTCTTCGTTGTGAGTAATTATTGAAACGTAGATAGGCGGTCTGTCGGGCGTAATATTGTTGGAATTCCAAATAGTTAATTGAATATCATCAAACCAGGCTTCACCCTGTCCGAATAATGTGCAGCCAATAGTTACCCGATCAGCGCCCTGTGGAGCAGTGGCGCCGCCGTTCACCCATGTCCAACCATGAGTTCCGGAAATTTTCGGCTTAACCTGGTGGAAAGGCGGCGGATTATTCAATCCATTGCCGCTAAAAATAATTTCAAGGGTGGCATTCCCATTCAGGTTTTGCGTTTTTATCCAGCCATTAATTCGCACGTGGTCACCCGGTGTAACCGGAAGTGTTTGGCGATAGGAGGCAATTGTTTGCTGTTGATTGCCGCTGATATGGGCAGAATATCCGCCACTATGTAAAATGGACGAACGATCCAATACAGCGCTGCCGGGTGAGACCATTAACTCTGTCCAATGAAACGGATCATCGCGGCCTTCTTCAAAACCGACATTGAGCAAATTATCAGCCTTTTCAGTAAGAGACTCTAAATAGAAACTGATGTATTGTAAATCTATACTTTCGCCGGAAATCGGGTCGGATAATGTTTCAACCCACTGAGCGGTTACCCACTCGGGATGGCTGGTCCAGACAGCAGTTTGCAGCACCTCATTGTAGGAGGTCGTTTGAAAAATTGGGAACCAGTAAATTATCTCATGTCCGGTTTCCATAGTTGATAAATCCATATTAGAGCCTTTGATATAAACTTCATAATTGGGCTGATCGGGAATAGGTCGGGGTCCCGGAGAAATGAATCTGCCATATTGTTCAAATTCGGCGAGCATGGTTTGCGCTGCTGCTAAACCTGAAGCGCTTCTTTCCAATCGGGTAGAGCCTCCGGTTTCCTGCCATAAATGGTTGTAACCGGAATTCCAATTGTTTTGAATAGGAGCATCAGCATTGTGCCACCAGAAAGCGATTTCATGTTCTTGCCTGCTGGGGAATTTAGCTAAGGAGTCACCATTAGCCCAATATTCACCGCTTCCACCAGATGTTTCCATATTTGCCCAATAGCCGGCAACGTCAGGCGGCTGAACCCACCACTGTGTTACCGGATGTGCTTTTAATGGCGCCGGACGGGCAGGAATGTAAAGCGCCCAGAGTACAGCCGATGCCAGCCGCTCAAATTCAATACAAATCGCTCGTTCTTGTGCTACAACTTCCGCCGGTTCGTAGCACCAGTCATTGAAATTGTGTCCCCAGCCACCGTTAATCGTCTGCCAATTGCCGCAGGTCAAGTCATCGGGATAATTGGTCATCAAATCGTAATGGATATGAGTTACTACCCAGATATAGACCTGTCTGGCTACTTCGGTTTGATGAGTTCTCAACGAGTCGGGGATGGATAAAAGAATTTCATTTGCGATGCCGGCAATGACCGGATCGCCAGGATCGATGTGCTCGCCGGCTCGCATATAAACTTTGATTGAATCCGGATAGAGCAGCGTGTCCAAAAAGGCATCTTCCCGCGGTTGAATAACATCCGATGTGACGATGGGATGATCAATAAGATAACACATTTTTACTTCAAAGAATTGTGAGCGGTGGGTATTATTGGCATTTTTTTCTTGCAGCGTAAAATTGACAGTAACAGTTCCGCCACCAGGCACATCGATTTCGCCTTTCATACCCGTAACATAACCTTCTTTAACCGCACAAACGATATAACGCGGCGAGCCGCAGTTTATTCCAGAAAGGCAATAGTTGCCATCAGCATCTGACAGATCGCTAATATCACTTCCGTAAACAAATATCTCTGCATTCTGAACAGGAATACCCAAATTATCCGCTACTGTGCCTGAGATGTTTCCACTCTGGCAATAAACGTTAATCGAATGAATAAGCATAGATAGAAAATAGAAAATTCTTACAACAGATATTCTTTTTAACATTTTAGACTCCACTTGTTATTTTAAAATAATTTTGATCTTAAAACGGTTAACTTTTCAGTTTATCGTCACTCCTTATCTTTTACAAACATACAATACTGACTTTCAATCATTCTATATGTTTTTAGACAGATTAAAAGTGAAGATAGTTAAAAAAGTCCGTTTCCGGACCTCTATTTTACAGAAAATAAGGAAGATGAATATCCCTACAGGAAATTATCCTTATTTTAAGAGAAGCATTTTTTTGGTTTTTAAATAGTTATTATCTAATCTCAATTGATAAAAATAGATACCTGAACTAATGGGGCTACCAGAATTATCTCTTCCATCCCAAACAACAGAATAATTGCCAGCAGAATTTTTTCCATTTACAAGAGTTCGTTCGAGATTCGGCTTACCTTACCACCGGAAATTCTGATATTCTCAGCGTTGTACAACCATAAGGAACCAATTCAATGTCTTCTTCCGGAGCATCGATAGTATGGGGATGCCAGTATTTGCTGTATTGAATCGGTCCATGATCGCCGCCGTACTGTTTCCAGCTCTCAAGACGTTTGGCCTTTGCTGTAATTTTAACCGGAGCATTTCTCGGACTCCAGGGATGTATATTCACGACACCGGACTTTTTTACTTCGAACATTTTTTCTGGTTCGTCGATAAAGGGACGCAGAAGTGCGTAGTTCCAGGGTGATGTAGGTTTCACTTCATATATCGGCCGCTGATGATCGTCATTAGTCTGTTTCCAGGATTCGCCGAT
>JAUSPJ010000075.1 GCA_030655795.1 Fidelibacterota bacterium
TGTCGCCAATACTCCGGTCGCGATCCACTGATTTGCAGGCGCTTTCTGTATATCATCCAATTTTTCCGGTCTCCGACCCAGGAAAATCGCATGGATGAATTTCATAAAGCTGGCTAATGTCAAAGCGCTGCCAAATACCGCCAATATCAAACAAACCAACAACCAGATTTGAAAACCGGCTGAAGTTCCCTTTGCTAAATCAAGTATTCCCTGATAGATCATCCATTTGGAATAAAATCCGTTAAAAGGCGGAATTCCGGAAATTGCAAATGCACCAATCAGTGCCGTTACAAAGGTAATCGGCATTTTACTCCCAAGACCGCCCAATTCATCCAGGTTATTTGTACCGGTTTGCTTCTCGACGGATCCAAGGGCCAAAAACAGGTTCGTTTTATAAATCGTATTGTTAATTAAATGAAATAGACCACCGATCAACGCAAGGATACTGCCACTGCCGATTCCAAGGATCATATAGCCAACCTGGCTGACTGCGTGATATCCGAGCAGTTTCCGGCCATTATGCTGAATCATCGCCATCATAACAGCGAAAATTATCGTGAGAGCCCCGATAGTTATAAAAAATAAATGTACCCCAAAATTCAGAACAAACACGGATAGTACGATTCTGGCAAACAGATATATTCCTAATAATTTGTCGAGTGATGCGGGTAGAAAGGCGACACCTTCAACAGGTGCATCTTTACTGTAATCAGGAACCCAGGAGTGCAGCGGAAATCCACCACCTTTCGCAAATGCCGCAATTAATAGTCCGAAAAATGCAGTATAGGAAATCCAGCCGTTTAATGATATCGATCCATCAAATAATTGCCAATCTTTATTGGGATTTAAAAACCAGATAAGGATCAGACCTAAAATCAGAAATACATCACTGCCGCCGACAATAACCATTGTTTTTTTAGCAGATTCAGGAGCATCTTTTGTGTTTCCAAGCACGGCAAACAGATATAGTGTTATACCGGTTAATCCCCAGAATATAAGCAGACTCAAGGAGTGTACACTTACAATTACACCGTTACAAAATCCTACAGTTAATGGGTATAATATGAAAAATGCCTTTTCGATATTTTTCTCGACACCTTTTAATGAGAATATCAGAATAAGAAAACTTAATATCTGAATAAACACCAGGATAAAAATGCTGAGTTTATCAATATTGAAAATAACCTGATCAAATAATGAAACAGAAACTGCACGTGATTGAAACAATTGGTAGCTCAGAAATAGCAGATAAGCAAGTGCTAAAAAGTTTAATAATTTTCTTATCATCACCGGGAGAAATATATTGATTACTGCCACTATTAACGGAACTGCTATCAGTAATATAAGTTCATTAATCTGCATTTATCTCCCTCCGAATTCGTTCGGTTTTTTCACGAGAAGCTTTTAGAAGATCAAAGGAACACGGATCGTGATTTTTATCAATGATCTTCAGTGAGCGTTCGGTACAGCAGTAACAGGGATCGACGGAAGCCAGGGTGATCAAGGCATCCGCAATCGGAATTCCTTTGCAGGATGCCTTGAAACTCGGAATATTGACATAACTGGGAGCCCTGACCTTGTGCCGTATAGGACGGTTTGTGCCATCAGACCGGATATAGTGAAAGACCTCTCCACGCGGCGCTTCGTAGCGGCCAATCCCCTCCCCCGGAGAAATCTCTTTCACATTATTCAGTACCGGTCCTGTAACCGTTGTTAGTTTATCGAGACATTGACGGACAATTTTTATGGATTCAAACGTTTCCAGTACTCTCACAACTAATTTATCATAGACATCACCGTTTTGCAGGACAATCCGATTAAAATCAACCAAATCGTAAGCGTCTGTCGGTTCATCGAGGCGAACATCGCCGGGAACACCCGATGCTCTGGAAGTCGGTCCTACGGTACAGTAGGCGATTGCATCTTCGTGGGAAAGAACACCAACCCCCTTCAGTCTTGATTTCAATACCGGATCATCTTTGGCTGCTTTTGAGATCATGACCATTTTCTTCTCGATCATATCCAGATGCTTATAGAGTTCAACAACTTTGGCCGAATCAAGATCCTGGGCAACACCACCGACCCGCATCATGCCGTAATGATTGCGGTTTCCCGATATAATCTCAAACATTTCCAGCACCGGTTCACGATACTTCCAGGCCCACATCCACAACGTATCATACCCGATAAAATGACCGGCAAGCCCCAACCACAGCAAGTGGCTGTGAATTCGCTCAAGTTCGCCAACCAGCGTCCGAATGTAGCGGGCACGCACGGGAATTTCTATATTATCAATATCTTCAATTGCATGAACACACGCGATCGGATGGGATGTCGAACAGATTCCGCAAATCCTTTCAACCAGATAAATGGACTGCGTAAATGTCTTCATTTCAGAAATATATTCGTGTCCCCGATGCATCCACCCGATTTCCATATCGATATCGACGACTGTTTCACCATCCACGGTCAATTCAAAATATTCGGCCTCTTCTAATAAAGGATGAAACGGGCCGATCGGAATCTTATTTGCTTTCATGCGGCCTCCTTGAATCTCAACGGATGTTTTACGGTTCCCGGATGATTAATTGTCAACAGTTCTTCCATACGTGGATGCCCGATAAATTCGATTCCCCAAAGATCGAACATTTCCCGTTCAATCCAGACTGCGCCTTCAATGATTGACGCAATCGAATTTACTTTCGGGTTCTTTTTATCTTTAATGACAACCCTGGGACAAAAATACTGACCGGTTTTATCAAGGGAAAAATGATATAAAATCTCAATACCATGATACATCTCCATCGCTGTTGCTGTTGATAATCTGCAACCCATCTTTTTAAACAGGTATTCAGCGATTTCCTGAATGTCGTCATTACTTACATTAAAATATAATCGCCGCTTTTTCTCGATTTTGGCGTGGATTTTAGCGCCCATATCCCTTATAAATTGTTCAACTTCAGCCATTGAGTACTCCTACCAGTTTTACAACCGCTTCAATCATCGATTCGGGTTTCGGCGGACAACCCGGGATATACATGTCGATTGGAATAACTTCTTCCCGCTTTTCAACACGATTATAACTCTCTTTAAAACAACATCCTGAGCTCACGCAGGTTCCAACTGCTACCACAAAGATAGGCTTCGGCGCCTGTTCATAGATTTTCTTGATCTTTGGTGCAATTTTCTGATTGAATATACCGGTGACCAATAAAACATCGGCATGGCGAATTGAACCAACCAGTTTTATTCCCAATCGCTCCACATCATAACGAGGCGTCAACAGATCAAGAATCTCAATATCACAGTTATTACATGGCGATCCGCTGATATGAAATACCCAGAGCGACTTTGCCAAGCGTTTATTATACCATCCCATGCTACACTCCTAAAACAGCTAAAATGACACCGATAAATGCCAGTGGCGAGGCATATTTCCAGAAAAAGTTCAGCGCAGTGTCAATTCGGATTCGTGGATTTGTATTTTTAATAATTATCATCACAACCACAATTGCCAGATATTTTAATACGGCCCAGAGGATACCAATTCCGGATAATTGAAAACCTCCCATAAAAAGGGCAACTAATAAAAATGGGAAGATCACATACATCATATAATGATCCAGTTTCCAGAAAGCCAGCAACGGACCGGAATATTCCATCAAGGGTCCTTCAACAAGTTCTGTCTCCGCTTCGGGAATATGAAACGGCGCCAGGGTCATTTTGGCCTGGATACATAAAATCCCGACAATAAATGCAATTATTCCCGATGGCGAACC
>JAUSPJ010000342.1 GCA_030655795.1 Fidelibacterota bacterium
CCCGAACCAATAATACGTCAAATCGCTTTTCGCCGGGAACTATGATATGCGGTATCGCCAGCCCCGGTTTAATGACGGTACCGGACTGCTTCTCTCTTTCGAGGAAACTATTATAAATAATATCCTTCTCAATATTGCATCGGTTGGATAATATCGCAGAAATTTCCTTAAATGCTTCTTCGATAGTTTGAGATTGTTCTATATCTAGGATTTCACAGTTTTTAATTAATTTATCAAAGCGATCTGCAAGGATTTTATCCCGTTCGATAATTATTTCCCGCAGCTCATTTTCCAGCGTCGTGGATTGTAATTCCCGGGCAGTTATGCGCTCAACTACGTGCATCAACGCGGAGGTACGGCTGACTCTTTTTCGGGCGTATCCAAAATAAATGATTCCGCCGAAAAGGAGAAACAGCATGCTGATTAATATGGGGATTAGACCCATTTCAATCAGTAGAAATCCGTATGAAAGCAAAGCAATTATCGGTGTAAACGGATAGAGAGGAATTTTAAATTTTGGTCGGTAATTCTGAATTTTGCTCTCCCGCATGATAATAACGGAAATATTCACCATCATAAAGAGAATGAGCATCAGAGTGGATGCTGTTTTAACAAGGTCTTCTATTCGTAAAAACAGTATGACTGCAATCATGAATCCGCTGGTAATCAGGATTGATATTACCGGTGTTTTTAGCCGTGGATGTACTTTTCCAAAGAACTCCGGCAGCAGCTGATCCCTGCTCATGGCTAATGGCGAACGGGATGCGGCCATTATACCGGCATTTGCGGTAGTAATAAACGCTGTCATAGCCGCAATACTCAGGATAATCAAACCGGGAGTGCCCATTATTTCTGAAGCGCCCAGCGAAAGCGGTATCAGCGAGCCGGAGAGTGAATTTTCGTCAGTAATACCGACGGTAACTCCAATTGCCAGCACATACAGTAAAGTCACCACCAGATACGATAAAATCATCCCCAGGGGTATGTTTCGGGAAGGGTTCTCAACTTCTTCGGCAATACTGGCTACTTTGGTCAATCCTCCGAAGGATACGAATACCAGCCCGGCTGTAGAAATAACCGACCAGAAACCGTTTGGCATAAATGGGATATAGCGGTCCGGTTGAGTTGCAATAAAGCCTCTGCCGATATAAAGAATCAGAATAATGACGAGTGTTACCACAAGCAGAACCTGCGTATGTCCGGTCATTTTTACACTGATTAGATTAAATATAGTAAAAATAAGACAGGCCGTAATTGCGATCAATTTTATCTCATACTCCGAAATATCCGGTTTTATTAATACGGCAAATGCGCCTATACCAACCAATGCAAATGCGCTTTTTAGACTGATGGAAAACCAGTTCGCAAATCCACCGAAAATTCCTAACACCGGCCCCATACTCCTGTCGATAAAGAAAGTTGTCCCTCCCGCTTTTGGCATTGCCGTGGACAGCTCGGCTTTTGCCAGCATGCTTGGAATTATGAGTAGCGACGCCAGCATATAGGCCAAAATCATAGCGGGCCCGGAAATTGCGTAGGCCAGCCCCGGTAGAACAAATAAACCCGAACTGATCATGGCGCCGGTAGAAATCGCAAATACATCAATTAATCTAAGTTCTTTTTTTAGTGTCATGTGACCTTATGCTTTGGCTAAATATATCAATAAGCGCCCTGATACTAAAGAAATATTTTTAATTGAGGTTCATCAGAGAGAATCGAGGGTATTAATCTCAAGACTTGTGAAATATTGAACCTGTTCCCTGAATAATTGGGATCATTATTCAGTTATCATTTGCCTTACATGTCACATTGAATTAATGAAAAGTAAATCATTTTTATATAAACCGCATTGATTAATAAATTATCAGCAACATTGGGAAGATATCCGTTTAATAAAAATCCCCGCTTTTAACGGGGATTCCTATATCTGTTATGGATATTGGAATTTACAATACTTCGCGGATTTTTTCTTCAAGATTACGTTTTGGCTGCATCCCGACAATTTGAGTGACGACCTGACCATCTTTATAAATTAACAAAGTTGGTATACTCCGAATTCCATAGGTTTGAGCAACGGCTTGTTGATTTTCAACATTCACTTTTCCAAACTTCATTTTCCCGTTGTATTTTTTTGACAGTTCTTCCACAATCGGAGCAATCTTCAGACATGGCATACACCAGCTAGCCCAGAAATCAACCAGCACCGGGACATCGGATTTCAACACTTTCTGTTCGAAATTAGCGTCAGTAAACTCTAACATAATCGCTCCTTTTTAATTTATTTAACCCTCACTCCCATGCTATCTGAATGTTCTTCTTTAGGAAATATAGGTGATAAGAGTTTGAATCACAACCGTTATTTATACCGATTTCAGCCACTGCAGTATTTCCGGTAATGCCGGCCGTTTGCCTGTCATTAAAATGGCGGTTCGGAATATTTTACCGGCAATAATCATCGCAAAAACGGCAAAAATGATCAGCAGGAGACTTGTGCTTATGATGTGCCAGAACGGCGGAGCGCCAATTCCAATGATCAGAATCATAAAGAAGGGTGAAACGAAGGGCATGTGGGATAGGATAATCGTAAGCAGGGAATCGGGATTAGTTATGACATAAGAAGACATGAGTAATGGAAATACCGATATGATCGAAATAATCGAAACGGCCTGCTGGGCATCCTGTTCCGATGAAAATACTGCCCCAATGGCCGCATAAACACCGGAAAAAAACATGTATCCCAGAATAAAATACAATAAAAAAAACAGGATTTGAATGGAGCTTATTATCTCAATTCCGCGATATTGTGAAACAGCGAATCCGCAAACCATATAAAACAACAGTTGTGTCAAACCCAGGAGTCCCAAGCCCAGAATTTTTCCGGACATTAATTGTGTAGCGTTTACCGAAGACAGTAATATTTCCACCAAACGGTTGCTACGTTCTTCCAGAACACTGCGCATCAGAACCTGTGAAGACATTACAATCGCAAAGTAGAGCATCATCACAAAAATTACCGGCAGGATATAGGATAGAATTTCGTTGCCCTGCTGTTTCTCGCCACCGCGACCCATTTCGATCAAGTCCAAATTTACCCGCCGGATCAACTGACTCACCATCTCCGGATTCAGTCCGGCATTTCTTGCCCTGTGATTTAATAACACCGTACTTATAACCGCGCGAACTTCTTCCTGCTCCCGATAATTACCAATAAAACGGGCATAATATTCAGCGCTGTTGCTCTCCATAATATCATGGGGTAAAAACACGAACGCATCAATGACCGCAGAATCCAGCAGTTCCTGCGCGACTGTCAGCGCCTCTTCAACCGCCTGGTTTTCCAACACAATAATCTGGTACTTTTCCTGCCCGTTTTTGAGGTGATATCGTTCAGAAATAACGGCTTCAAATTCTTTACTCATTCCACCGCTTGCATCGATTAATGCAAGGATTTTGGTATCCGTTCCGGAATCCTGCATGACCAGAGTTGGTAAAAACATGAAAGCGACGAGCGCCAGCGGGATAATCAACGTGGAAATAATGAACCATTTGGACCTGATGCGGGTCATGTATTCCCAGCGGGCGATCAGGAAAAGTTTATGCACCGTTGCCACCCTTCACCAGATCGATGAAAATCTGTTCAAGCGACGGTTCACTGATATCAACGTGAGTAATGGTAACTTCCGAAATGATCTGCTGCAGCACATCGTTAATTTCCAGACCCGACGCCAAATCGCCGCTTATACTGTCATGCGTCACCGTCCATTCGGCATTTGTGATTTCGCTGACAGCTTTTTCATTACCTTCATATTGGATACGGAATTTTCGGATTCCGTAATTCTTTTTGATTTCCTTCAGGTTTCCATACAGAACCCGCTGACCCTGATGAATCATACAGACGTCGTGACACAATTTTTCGACCTGCTCCATCTGGTGTGTCGAAAATACAATGGTCTTTCCGGCATTGTGAAATTCGGTAATTAGCTCCTTCAGGATCATCTGATTTACCGGATCCAGCCCTGCAAATGGTTCATCCAGAATAACCAGATCGGGATCGTGAAGAATGGCAATAATAAACTGTACTTTTTGCTGATTTCCTTTTGACAATTCTTCGATTTTACGGTTTGCATAATCGTTGAGATTGAACCGGTCCAGATAGCGTTCAGATCGCTGTTTTGACACGGCTTTTGATAGTCCTTTTAAAGTCCCAAAATATACAATTGTATCCAGCAGTTTCATCTTCCGATACAGACCCCGCTCTTCCGGCAGATAACCAATTTTCGGTAAATCCGCTGCACCAATCGGATTTCCATTAAATAATATGGTTCCACTGTCCGGTTGAAGGATATCCATAATCATCCGAATTGTCGTGGTTTTGCCCGCGCCATTTGGCCCAACCAGCCCAAAAACCGTACCCTCAGGAATACTCAGGTTTAAGCTGTCAACAGCGACGGTTTTGTTGAATTCTTTACGGATATTCTGTAAATCCAGACGCAATTGTTTAATCCTCAATAAAACTGATTAGGAGCTTGCCTAAATCAGCATTACCGATTATGCCATGAATCGTCTCCGATTGAGGCCCTTTGGCAAATACGGGGCATAAGTTCGCAGTATGTTGTCCGGTTACAAATTTAATCCCGGTCTGCCCTCTTTTCTGATTATCCTGAACCAGAAAAACACCTCCGGTTTCATTGGTTCCGGTGATTACGATCAACATCTCAGGATGTGTTTTCTGATAATCCAGAGTCCATCGAATGGCCTCGGTAAAATCTTTCATTTCCGCGAGTAATCCGTCATCATCTTTTTCATGGGACCGCCAGTCAATCTGAGAACCTTCCACGACCAGTACAAAACCGTT
>JAUSPJ010000343.1 GCA_030655795.1 Fidelibacterota bacterium
ACAGTTTATCTTTATCTTGCATATTGCTCCTTCTCAGTCAGCTTCCCGGCAACTGCCGGGCCCAGGATTTCTGGTTTAAAGTTTTCAACAATTGACAAAAATGCATTCGGACTGGATTGACCCAGGCCACATTTCGACGCCAGCTGAATGGTTTCTCCCAGTTTCTTTAATTCATTCAAATAGCTAACCGAGCAGCGGCCTTTTTCCAACAGTTCAACGCCTTCGAGGAGTTTCGGATTGCCGTTACGGCAGGGTGTACACTGGCCGCAGGATTCTTCAACAAAGAATTCAAGAAAATTCCTGGCAACCTGGAGCATATCCGCATCGGGCCCGAAAACGATGATCGAACCGCCGGAACCGATATCTTCAAACGCGATTGTGCGATGAAAGTCTTTACGGGCAATGCAATGACCGGAAGCGCCACCGATCTGAACCGATTTTGCATCTTCGGCGCCGACCTCTTTCAGCAGTTCGGAAACTTCAATGCCAAAAGGGAATTCATAAATACCGGGACGTTCGCAATCGCCGGAAATGCTGAAGATTTTCATTCCCTTGGATTTTTCAGTTCCATGCTCGTTGAACCATTCAGCGCCTTTACTGATTATCAGAGCAGCATCGATAAATGTCTCAACATTATTGACGATAGTTGGATTACCCTGGAATCCGGTATCAACGGGGAAGGGCGGACGGTTGCGCGGTTCTCCGCGATAACCTTCCAGAGATTCAATCAAAGCGGTTTCTTCGCCACAGACATAGGCGCCGGCGCCCATACGGATTTCGATATCGAAATTGAATTCTTTATTACCAAGAATATTTTCACCCAGTAATTTCTGAGTGCGACGATCTTCAAGTGCTTTTTCCAGGTATTTCCGCATATAGAGATACTCGCCACGCAGGTAGATGAATCCCTTTTTAGCGCCCACCGCATAAGCGCCGATCGTCATACCATCCAGCAGCAGATCGGTTTCTTCATATAACAGCATACGATCTTTAAATGTGCCCGGTTCGCCTTCATCGGCATTACAGACGACATATTTTTTATCGCCTTTTGCGGCGCCAGCCAGTTGCCATTTGATAGCGGTTGGGAAACCGGCGCCGCCACGGCCTTTCAGTCCGGATTCACGAATTGTCGCGATGATTTCGGAACGGGGCATTGCAAGCGCTTTTTTCAATGAGTCCACCGGTTTGATTCCATGATCCAATATGGGACCGGCCTTTTTAACATCGGAAGGAACAACTTTAGGGAACTCACTTTTCAAAAAATCCCGACGACAATCGGCAATGATCTGAGACGCTTTATCAGCATCTACTTTGGCGAACAAACGATCATTCACCATCACCGCAGGTCCCTGGTCACACATTCCGAGGCAATTGGTATATTCCAGGGTGAACATGCCGTCTTTTGTGGTTTCGCCGAATTTGATTCCCAGTTCATTTTCCATCTGACGGGCGACATTCAGTTTACCGGCCAGATCGCAGGAAATCGTCTGGCAGAGACGAATGACGTATTTACCCTGTTTTTCCTTTGTCCGGAAAAAACTGTAAAAACTGGCAACACCTTCAACTTCGACCGGATGAATACCGATGGCATGTGCGGTTTCCTGCATGACAACATCCGGCAGATATCCATAAATTTCCTGAAGATCCTGTAAGATTGGCATAAGCGCTGAACGATCTTCGCCATACTTCTTTCTCAAATCTTCTATCTGATCAATTATTTTCTGTCTATCGATAATTTGCATTAGCCCACTCCTTTATTTGCCAAGCAGTTGATTGATTTTTTCAAGTAATTGGTTTGGCATAATCGGTTTCTGCTCAAAATCATCCACTGGAACCATTTCACTGTCCTTATCAAAATCCATTCCCGTGACCTGACCAACACTGGTCAGCATCAGAATTGGAGTGTTTTTTGATTTCTTCTTAAGTGATTGTGCCAGTACAAAACCATCGTCCGGCTCATCCATCATGACATCAAGTAACACTAAATCAGGTTTTTCCGAATCGAATTTTTCCATGCCTTCCTGACGTGAATAGGCTAGCGCAATGTCAAATCCATTGCTGGTCAGCACGAGTTTGACTGCCGATACGAAATCGATATCATCATCAACGATCAATATCTTCGCCATTTAGCATTTCTCCTTAATATATTTGTCAAATTACGCATTAATCTCCCTCTGCATACTATGTAAAAATAGTCTGTCATAACAAGTATGTTTCAGGTGAATTTATCCTAAACCAATCCAGATGCCATTTCTCTCAGCATCCGCGGTCAATCCTTATCAAGAAACCATAATTGCGCCGTAAGTTAATAAAATAAAGCTAAAGCTACACTCAATATTTTGACTAATTTTTTAAGAAAAAATACAGCCGGTTGAATGGCCGGTAAAATCTGTAAGCGTTCACGAAACGTTGAAATTAGAAAATAGAAATTGCCTGCCCGCCGAACAAGTTCTTTGGCAGACAGGTCGCCCAAATTTCTACTTTCCAATTTCAAGCCGTGAACGGCTACTAAAATCTTTACATTCCTATCTGTCAAACTGTCTAACAGCCGGCTTTGGCATGATATTGGTAACAGTGTCTGCCGTTTTCATAAATGTTTTAAAGGAGCATACAGATGGCCAAAAGTGCAGACAAATCAAAAAAGACCTACAAATTTAAAGCGGAATTAAACCAATTACTTCATTTGATTGTCCATTCATTATATACGCATCCCGAAGTATTTTTGCGGGAACTTATCTCCAATGCTTCCGATGCGCTCAATAAAGTTCGTTTCCTGCAACTTACAAATCAGGAACTTTCCGATCCGGATGCGGAGTTAAAAATCAATATCAGCCTTGATTCGAAAAAACAGTTGTTTACAATTGAAGATTCAGGCGTTGGGATGACCGAAGATGAACTGATTAAAAATATCGGAACCGTGGCCAATTCCGGCACCTTGAAATTTTTAGAGCAAATCCAAAAGAATGGCAAGAAACCGGAAGGCGAGATGATTGGCCAGTTCGGTGTCGGTTTTTACTCTGTTTTCATGGTAACTGATGAAGTGATCATTGAGACACGACATGCGGAACCCGGTTCAAAAGGATACCGCTGGACATCCGATGGCAAAGGCACTTTCAGTATCGAGGAAACCGATCGTAAGAAGCGCGGAACGTCAATCAGTTTCAGATTGAAAGATGAATACAAAGATTTCGCTGAAGATTACCGTGTTAAATCGGTTATTCAGAAGTATTCAAATTTTGTGGATTTTCCGATTGAGATCGGGAAAGAGAAAATGAATAAGGTCGAAGCGCTTTGGCGCAAATCAAAAGATGACCTGAAAGAAGAGGAATTAAACGAATTTTATAAATTTGTCGCCAACGATTTCGAGGCCCCGCTTGGACATTTACACCTGTCTCTTGAAGGCGCCGTGAACTTCAAAGCATTGCTCTTTGTTCCGCCAAAAGCGCCAATGAATCTGTTTTATGATCTGGAGGATAAAGGATTGCACCTGTATTCGAACCGAATTTTTATCCAGGATGATGCCAAAGAGCTATTACCCGATTATCTGAAATTTATACGGGGAGTCGTCGATACGGAAGACCTGCCGTTAAATGTGTCGCGCGAAGTCACCCAGCATAGTCCGGTTATGCAAAAGATCAAGGACATTCTAACAACCCGAATCCTCGGCATGATGGAAGACTGGGCCAAGAATGATCCCGGCAAATTTGAAAAACTGACAAAAAACTTTGGACCGCTTTTTAAAACCGGTCTGAACAGTGATTTTACCAATCGCGAAAAAATCATGAAACTCCTGCGCTTTGAATCTAACGCAAAACCGAAAGGCGAACTGGTTTCACTGGATGATTACATTTCCAGGATGAAGAAAAAGCAGAAGGAAATATATTATTTGACGGGCGACAGCCGGGAAATCGTCGAGAAAAATCCCAATCTGGAATATTTTCAGAAAAACAATTACGAGGTGTTACTGCTGACAGACCCGGTCGATATTTTTATCATCCCATCACTTTATGAGTATGAAAAGAAAACGCTAAAGTCTATTGAAAAAGCCGACATCGAACTGGAAGAGGACAAGAAGCCTGACACTGACAAGCAGGAAGATTTATTAAATCCTGAAATGGTCGAATCGCTGATCAAAGTTTTTAAAGAAACCCTTGGCGAAAAAGTAGAAGATGTCAAGACGTCCAAGCGATTAGTGAATTCACCGGTAACGCTTGTCGTCGGTAAAGACGGACTCGATCCGCAGATGGAACGGATGATGAAGATGATGAACCAGGAGGTCGCGCCACAAAAGAAAATCCTGGAAATCAATCCCGGTCATCCAATTATTAAAAATCTTTCAAGACGGAATATTGGTAACAGTACTGATCCGGTTTTACGAAAGTCGATACTCCAGTTGTACGAATCGGCAATGCTGATCGAAGGCAACTTGCCCAATCCGACGGATTTTGTGCAGCGTTTAAACGAACTTCTGGAAGAAGCCACAAAATAAAATACTTCCGAAATTCCGGTTTTCTGTATACTTTCTACCTGTTAATATGACAGAAAACGGTTCATCGAATAGTGTTTGCAACTTAACGTAAGTGGATTAGTTTAAACCAGCGATGAAAAATACAGAAACCGGAATATTTTTATGTTTGTTGACTGGGCAAAAATACATATAAAATCTGGCAATGGCGGTAAAGGCTGCGTCGCATTTCGTCGTGAGAAGCATGTTCCAAAAGGCGGACCAAGCGGCGGCGATGGCGGACAGGGCGGAGATGTTATCCTTAAAGTTGATTCGAACCTGTTTACCTTGAAGGATGTAAAATATCACAAATCCTATAAAGCCAAAAACGGCGGTTCTGGTCAGGGTAGTCGTAAACACGGT
>JAUSPJ010000349.1 GCA_030655795.1 Fidelibacterota bacterium
TGAAGACAGGACATAATTGGAAATGACATTCGGGACCAGTGTCCGCGGATTTTGCAGAATGAACCTGGGACCGTCGGATACTTCGGGTTTACTGCATTGAAAAAGGGAAGCAACAAACAGCAAAACCAGGGATATAATCGAAATGGGGTAAAAAATTCGCCGCTTACTCAATCATTCAATCCTTTCTGTAATGGAAAAGTTTAATGTGTTAAGGACTAAAAAACAATAAAAACCTTTTATATTTATCTCCGAAAATTTCCGGTTTCAAACTCTTTGGCCATAATAAGGCGTATGAAAAGTGTGGCGATTAGCGTAAATTTTGCAGAATGAAGCGAATGTATCGGAAAATAATCTCTTTTTGCGGCGCCTGGATTGGCGCCAGATATATCTACCGGGAACTGATATTTCCTTTCTTTTTTTCAATCAGCGTTGTGACGTTTGTGTTACTCACGAATTTCCTGTTTAAATCAGTTGATCGCCTTCTTGGAAAGGGTCTTCAGATTTCGGTAATTTTTGAATTTCTGTACCTGAACCTTGCCTGGATTATCGCTATGTCAATCCCCATGGCTGTGCTGGTCGCCGCGTTGATGGCTTACGGCCGCCTTGCCGAAGATAACGAAATTACCGCTATGCGCGCCAGCGGGATCAGTTTTACGACGATTCTGGGACCCGGAATTATATTTGGGATACTGATCAGTATTTTCATGATGTATTTCCACAATAATATTTTGCCCGAATTCAACCATAAAGCCCGCCTGCTGGCTGGAGATATTTACCGGAAACGTCCCGGCCTGAATATTGAACCGGGATATTTTATGGATGAAATCCCGGATTATTCCATTTATGTCAAAGAGAGAGTCGGCGACAGCCTGCGGAAATTGACCATTTACAACAAGGATTCACAATCGGTCCAAACGACGATATACGCCGACAGCGGTTATCTGAAAGTCGATGGCAATACGGTGTTATTTACGCTTTTTTCCGGTGAAATCCATGAGCTGGATCTGGAAAACCTGGAAGATTACCGACGCACGGATTTTGAAAAACACCGGATCGCAATACCCGTTGACAACCTGATGCTGGAGCGACGCGAATCGGCCCGCCGGGGCGACCGCGAAATGACGATTGCCATGATGCGGGAAAATGTGGAAAAATATACCCGTGAACGGGATAAGGTCTATTCCAAAATCCAGAAACTGCTTGAGAATGAATTGGATACGACCATTATATATAATCTTGAGGAAATCAAAAAACTGATCGATCAAAAGAAATCCGAAAACCTGCTGATACTGTCTGACAAAGCCGCCAAAGCGGGAAATAAGCGTCTGAATTCGGTTTATTCCCGGATCAAGGGCGAGCTCAATCTGGCAACGAGTTATCAGAAGCAGATCAATAAATATGAAGTTGAAATCCATAAAAAGTTTTCAATTCCCATGGCCTGTATTGTTTTTATCCTGATCGGCGCGCCCATGGGCGTTATTACGAAAAAAGGCGGAATCGCCGTTCCGGCATTGTTAAGCCTGCTGTTTTTTCTCTTGTATTATGTGTTTCTGGTTGGCGGGGAGGAATTAGCCGACCTGCTGATTATTTCACCCTTCTGGGCCATGTGGACTCCCAATATTTTACTGCTGCTGGTCGGTATTTACCTGACTTATTATGCCGCCTGGGAACACCGGGCGCTGAATTTTTCCCGATTGAAACAGATTTTTAGACGTAAACAAAAAACAATTAAACCCGCGGATCTATTATGATTCCCACTGATTTCATTGAAAAGAAGAAAATTGGCAAAGAGCATACGAGCGACGAAATAAAGGATTTTATCGGCGCCTATGTGACCGGGGACGTGCCCGATTATCAGATGGCGGCCTGGCTGATGGCGGTGAATTTCCAGGGGATGACCGACCGGGAAACAATGGCGCTGGTGGATGTGATGCTGCATTCCGGTGAAACGATCGATCTTTCCCATGTGAAAGCCTATAAAGTGGACAAACACAGCACCGGCGGCGTCGGTGACAAGGTATCGCTGATTCTGGCGCCTTTGGCGAATGCGGTCGGCTGTGTCGTGCCGATGCTCTCCGGGCGCAGCCTGGGGCATTCCGGCGGAACCCTGGATAAACTGGAAAGCATTCCGAATTTTAACGTAATGCTGCCGAAGAAGGAGTTCATCCGTTTGGTAGAGGACTACGGTCTGGCAATGGGTGGACAGACAAAAGAGCTTGTACCCGCCGACCGGAAAATGTACGCTCTGCGGGATGTGACCGCCACGGTCAAATCGATTCCCCTGATTTGCGGCAGCATCCTGAGTAAGAAAATTGCCGAGGGGATTGACGGGCTCGTCCTGGATGTTAAAACCGGTAACGGCGCGTTTTTGCCGGAATACAATCAGAGTCAGAAACTGGCCAGGCAGTTGAAAAACGTCGGTCAGCATTTTGGGCTGAATGTAAAAGCGGTAATTACCGACATGAATCAACCGTTGGGCAAAGCCGTCGGCAACTGGCTGGAAGTGGTAGAGTCTATCGACGTGCTGAAAGGCGGTGGACCGGCCGATTTGATCGAAATTACGTTGCATCTGACGGCGTGGATGGTGGCGCTGTCGGGGATTGAAAAAACCTTTGATACGGCCCGAACCAGATGTGAGGAAGCTATTCGTTCCGGCAAAGCCTGGGAAAAATTCCTTATGATGGTAAAGAACCAGGGCGGTGATGTGGATATGGTTTCCAATCCCAAAAAGTATAAAAAAGCGGCTTACATTGCGCCGGTGAGTTCCCCTGAAAGCGGTTTTCTTGAGGCGCTTGATTCCTATACGATTGGAATGTCGGCGCTGGAAATGGGCGCCGGGCGCCGGGCATTGACGGACAAAATCAAACCGGAAGTGGGATCCATCATCGAGAAAAAAATTGGCGATTCCGTTGAAAAAGGCGAAGCGCTGGCGATTATCCATGCGCCGGATAAAAATGCCTGGCAGAAAGCGGAACAGCAGATATTAAAAGCCTTTCGGATTACTGAATATAAAGTGGCGCCGCAGCCGCTGTTTTACGAGACGTTTTAATAGAGTCTATTTCAGCCGATTCTGAATGGCGACACTAATTGCAAATCAAAGTTATTGAAATGAAGCAACGGAGTAGTGGAGTGCTGGAGTATTGGAGTCATAAAGAACTGTCACCAACTTATTATACTAGCTCTGGGGAGAAACGACTGTCATTTTTTCCTTGCATCTAAGTCGTTTTTTTATCAATTTAGCACAACTTCAAAAGGGGCAAAGAGCCGGTTCTCCGCCGGTGGCTGCTTTTTGAAAGCGACAATCCGGGCATCTGCCAACCGGTTCCGGCGGGCAGTTGCTTGTGTATATACATTTTTAATTGTTAGTGAATCACTCGACGTTTTATAAACCGGGTGATGAGTCCGGTAGAGCCAATGTAAGAAACATGAAAAAACCTAAAAACTATGGAGGGAAAAATGGTGACGAAACCAAAAGGAAAACCCCGCATCAGAGGGTAGCGCTTCCGGTGCGGGGCAGCGTCTGAAACCTTTCAGGTTTGTAAAGCCTGACAGGTTTATCACAAGACAGTTGAAATTACGGGAAATACACTGTAGCTTCAATTGGAGAATAAATTAAAAGGAACCACGATGCCCTCTTGCAAAACAACAGCAAAACTAACGAAAAATCTGGCAACAACAATCATCGCAGCTCTGCTGCTAACCAGCTGCCCGGAAGAACCCAAACCCGAACCTGAACCAAACTACGACATCTTCCTATCTGTGGAAGATTTCTTATGCATATGGGTAACACTAAAAGTCACCATCCCCGACTCTGGCAATATCAACTACTTCATGATCAAAAGAGAAGGCAAAGAAATAATCAATACCACACTTCTTAATGAAGACACACTAATAACAGACACCGATCTCCGGCCTGATACCGACTATACCTACCGAGCCTACTTCCTGAAGGGCAGCACAGTAAAAGACTCCAGCGATGAACTCACAGTCCATACACTGCCCACAACCAGCCACGACTTCACCTGGGAGATCGACCGGATCGGCGTGCATCCGACCCACTTTAACGATGTTCAGATAATCTCCGAGAACGACGTCTGGGCAGTGGGAGATATCCGGCTGGAAGACACCTACACCTATGATTCTGCCGGTGTCTGGCAACGACCGTATTCAGCAGCACATTGGGATGGTAAGGAATGGAAACTTTTCCGTTTTATTGATGATTATTATGGTATTCCAATTAGACCTGAAGGATTTCAATATTTTTCTGATTCCAGTTTATGGTTCGCTTCCGGAAGCATTCTTCATTTTGATGGTGATACTACAAAGTTAATGTGGACACAGAACTATTCCGCCGGTGAATTTCTTTACCGTGTCTGGGGATCATCTGAGAGCGATATCTGGTTTGTGGGTTCGGAAGGATTGATTGTGCATTATGACGGAAAGACTTTTTCCAGAATCAGCACCAATAATACCATTCGCTATGTAGATGTGGAAGGTACGCCAGACGGCAAACACGTATTTGTTGTAGGGCATAATTTGAAAGTCCCTTATGAATGCTGTGTATGGCATATTGATGACGGCAAAATGGACATGATATACTATACGGAGAAGTCTGCCCCCACTAATGGGAAATATGGTGAAGTAATGTCTGTTGGTGTTTATGATCATTGTGCATATTTCCAGACAGCGGCGGGATTATGGGTTTACGATTTCTTAAGTAATTCATCAGAAATAATCCCTTCTACAAAAAATGAGGCCGTTAGCAGTATTATCGCTCAGGATCGTAACGATATTTTTGGTTTTGGTTCAATTTGGGTCCATTTTAATGGTGAAAATTGGATAACCAATAATGAGCTTTTCTGGGACATTACCTGGCCAAAGGCTGACTTTAAAGGAAATTTTGTCGTAGCAGGCGGTATTTCCCGTGACGCCAGTCAAGGCGTAATCATTCGAGGTTATCGGTAAGATAAAAATTCTGTTTTAGTTACAGCGCGGAATCTTCCTATTGTTACCTGTCCGCTGGATAAGTAAAGATAATTTCTCTCGTTTGTCAACTTTAACGATTTTTGAAAGGACACTTATTATGAAAACAAAATTTAAAATATTTTTGATTCTCTTTTCCTTTTCTTTGTTTACTTATGCCGACCCGGTTTACAACTCACATGAAATTGAAATGTCATTTGAGATTACAGAAGTGGCAATGTCAACCTTCATTCAGACGCAGGTTTTTCCCCAACCCGAAGGAACTTATGGTACAGATTACTATAAAGTCAGAATCAGCGCTCCGCGAGTCGAATTACATTCCGGAAGTATAGTATTTAAGGCTACCATAACCGGATATGTAACTACCGGATCGGTCACGATACCTTATGATTTCACGGTGGACAATTCCATTAGCATTCCAACGATTGACCTGTCCATTCAGGGAGTTATTGGCGCTCTTCAGGGAATTCCCGATCAGATCAACAGTCAGAGCGGTCCTCAATGGTTGAAAGACATAATCATTAACGCTTATAATAACCTGAATCTGACGGTCTATCCGCAACGCATTCTGGATCAGATCAATCAACCGATTCCGGATGATATCGATATCAATGTCAATGATGTCGCCTGCAGTTTTATGATTGAGGAAGATGTAATGCGAATTACTATCGGAGTAAATGTCTTAGAACGAGCGCCATTTTATTTCGGACAGGCATGGGTTGAAACCGGTAACGGCAACATCCATCTTAGATTTCGATCCAACATTAATACTGCAATTTTAAAATATGATGTTGCCAGATTTAACGGGACACCAATCGGAAGTGCCACAAATCCCGGCATATCAATGCAGCCCGGCACGTGGTCTCAAACGATAAATTTTCAGGATGATGCGCCTATCGCAAATAGTCAGGTTTATATAGTAAAAGTAGTATACGGCTCGGATTTTGGATGGACCGCCGTCAGGTATACGTTATATGTTTATGAATGCGATACCGGGTATGGATATTTGGCCATCGCAGAAACTTTATAAAAGAGAGAGGTGGAATTATGTATAAAAATGCAGGAATATTGACATTTCTAATTTTCGTTCTTTTCATCGGAACGATTCATGCCACAGAAAGTGTCACGTTAGTGCTCGATGAAGCCCAGTCTCTACAATCCGGTATTGATGTACTTGTCGATTCAAAAGCATTAAATTTCGGACAATATGATCCGAATGGCTTTAGTTATTTTGTCAGAGTATCTTCGGCAGAAATCAATTTATTAGGCGGCAGTTCGAATAACGTCGAGTTATCGCTGACTGCAAGAG
>JAUSPJ010000351.1 GCA_030655795.1 Fidelibacterota bacterium
CTGGCCCATACTGCCGGTATGGGAGAAATCGATACCAATAAATATCATGCAAAGCACTATTCATTTAAAGCATGAAAAAAATCCGAAAAACCTCTATTCGTAGAATTGTTCAGATAAGTTTTCTGGGGCTGTTCATTCTCACGGTACAGCAGGCAAGTTATCCGTTTCACCCCTGGATTCCGCCGGAACTGTTTCTCTGGGCCGATCCGCTGACAGCGATTGTCACTCAGCTGGCCGGGCGCTTTTTTGATCCAATATTTCTGATTGCCCTTCTGGTCCTGTTATCCCCTTTTGTTTTCGGGAGAGCCTTTTGCGGATGGATTTGCCCACTTGGAACAACGATTGATATCTCCGACAAATATTTTGCAAACAAAAAGAGTAAATCGACGCGCAAATATCGCTCCGTTAAAACTGTCTTTTTAATTATCTTCGTACTGTTTGCGGTTTTCGGAGTGCAACTGTCCTGGTTGATGGACCCGCTCCCAATCCTGTGGCGTTCATTCGGTATATTGGGAATGTCTTTTTTCTTTTTATTTACGGATACGATTCTGAATGGACTCTATGACGCCAATATTTTCCCCGACACCATTTTAGACATTCAGGACAGCGTATCCGCCTGGCTTTTTCCGGTCAGTACCCCCAAATTTCTCATGTTATTGCTTCCTTTCGTGATAATTCTGAGCATTCTGGCTCTGGCAAAAATATCGCGCCGGTTCTGGTGCCGGAATCTGTGCCCGCTAGGCGCTTTACTTGGATTAGTATCAAAATTTAGCCCCTTCCAGCGGGTCGTCGATGAACAGGCCTGCAACAGTTGCTCGGTTTGTCAGAAAAAATGTAAAATGGACGCCATTGAAGACAATTATATCAATACGGAAAAATCGGAGTGTGTTCTGTGCCTGGATTGCCGGGAAGATTGCCCGACAGATGCGATTTCATATAAATTCTGGTCACCTGTTCACATGAAAACTGCCACCGACTTATCACGACGGTCCTTTATCGGCGCCGGAGCGCTGGCATTATTTGGATCGGGGCTGTTTTCACTGAGCGCACTGAATCCCCGAAAAACCGACCGCCGCTTGCGCCCTCCCGGTTCATTAAAAGAAGATGATTTTATGGAACGGTGTATCCGTTGTGAAGAATGTGTCAGTATTTGCGCCACATCGGGCGGTTGCCTGCAGATGGCGTTCCTCGAAACCGGTCTGGAGGGTCTTATGACGCCGGTGTCCAAATACCGCTTGGGCTATTGCGAATACAACTGCAATCTCTGCGGACAGATTTGCCCGACAAAAGCCATTCAGCACCTCGATCTCGAAGAAAAGCAGGAAACGAAAATAGGGACGGCGTTTTTCCTCACCGACCGCTGTATTCCCTATCGACTGAACGAAAACTGCATCGTCTGTGAAGAGCATTGCCCTTTACCGGAAAAAGCGCTAAAATTAAATGAGAAAGAATACGCCGATCCCGAAACTGGAGAAACACGCATGATAGCCTATCCTTATGTTGACACTGAGTTGTGCATCGGCTGTGGAATCTGTGAAAATAAGTGTCCGCTCGAAGGAGAGGCCGGAATAATTGTAACACGTGAAGGAGAAGAGAGATTTTAATTATGAAAACAAAACATCTTTTACTCATTGTACTGACCTTGCTGCTTGTCATATCTTGCGCTTCAACCCGTCGATTATTAATTAAAAAAGATGATTATCTCGGCTGGAAAATGACCGATTTCAAGATGCTGACCGGCAGCAAGGATTTTTCAAATTATTTGAAAGAAAATTACCACCTTTACAGCGGTTACAGATTAAAAATGATACTCGTACAGGAAATCGAAGGTCCGAACTTTATGAAGATGAAAGTTGAAATTTTTGAGACCAAGGATCGAACCGACGCCAATGGACTCTATAAGCGCTATCAGTCATTCAGCCAGATTCGGGTTGGCGATGGCGGGAGCGAAAGTCCAGGATTGGTCTGTTTTTATAAAGACGATTATTTCGTAAAAATATCGGCGGTGCGAAACCTTCAGGATAAAAATAACTATCTGATAAATATGGCCCAGCTGGTTGCCGCAAAAATTTAGAATATACAATGATATCCCGGCGTGAATTCTGCGAATTATCCGTTAAATGTCTTGCTGGAATTGCATCATCCCGACTATTAATAAACCAACTCAATGCCGGCAATCATAACTATCCCTATATTCGCGATGCCCGATATTTCAAAAAGCTCGATGATCAGAAAATCCGGTGTGAGTTGTGTCCGCGAATGTGTATTGTCGCCCCGAAACGGCGTGGATATTGCGGCGTCCGTGAAAATCAGAACGGCGATTATAAAACCCTGGTTTATGGTCGTCTAACCGCAATTAATAACGACCCGATCGAAAAAAAACCGCTCTTTCATTTCCTGCCGGGCAGTACCGCTCTGTCGGTTTCCACCAGCGGCTGTAATGTCAAATGTAAATTTTGCCAGAACTGGAACCTGGCCCAATCAAAACCCGAAGATTTAAATTACAGTTATTTATCACCGGAACAGCTGGTTGCAATGGCAACGCGCTATTCCATTCCAACGATCGCTTACACCTACAATGAACCGACCATTTTCACCGAATATATTATTGATACCGCAACTGTCGGCAAAGAGCAGGGCATCAGAAATGTCAATATATCCAACGGTTATATCAGCAAAGCACCGCTCCGGGATTTGTGTAAAGTTCTGGATGCTATCAAAATCGACTTCAAAGCCTACTCCGAAGAGTTTTACCGGGATATTGTGGCCGGATCGTTGAATCCGGTACTGGATACATTGGTCGAAATAAAATCTCGGGGCGTCTGGCTGGAAATGGTCAACCTGATTATCCCCACACTGAATGATAACCGGTCGGAGCTGGAACAGATGTGCAAATGGATAATCGCCAATCTCGGCGCCGATGTTCCAATTCATTTTACCCGTTTTCACCCGCAGTATCTTTTGAAAAACCTCCCTCCCACACCGGTCAATACGCTTGATACGGCCTATAAAATCGCCAGAGACGCCGGAATAAACTACGTATATGTCGGCAATGTACCGGGACATATCCACGAAAACACGGTCTGCCCGAACTGTGGCAGCGACCTGATCGTTCGCAAAGGTTATTACATTGTTACAAACCGATTGAAAAATGGAAAATGCCCGGATTGCACAACCCCAATTCCCGGCGTCTGGGTCTAGAGGTCAGTAATGAAACAAAATTCAACCAATTTTAAAACTCTCGCTATGATTGGAGCGTGTCTTATGATGCTTGGATGCTCAAACACCGGCAACGCCAAAGAGCGGCCGGCATACAATGCAGGAATGTTCTATCCAAAGAGTCCTGTGGAAATACGGCACTCGATTCAGAATTACTTTGACGCCGTCGAACTGAAGACTGTCCTCAATAAACCATTTGGAATAATTTCACCCCACGCCGGCTATCCTTACAGCGGCCCGGTTGCGGCTTATGGATTTACAGCGCTTAAAAATCATCACTACGACGCCGTTGTTGTGATTTCCCCCTGTCATGTGGACTATTTCAATTTCGCATCAATTTATGACGGTGATGCTTATCTGACGCCTTTGGGAAAACTCGTGGTAGATAAATCAATCACGAAAAAATTGCAGACGGACGATAAACGGGTTCAGATCTCATCGAAGGGGCATGTTATTGGCATGAACGGCCGCGCAGAGCACAGCCTCGAAGTGCAGTTACCATTTATCCAGATTGCGCTGGGAGACGTTCCGGTCGTTCCGGTTGTTCTGGGAACCATGGACTGGGATGTTATTCAGACGCTGGGACAGCAATTGGGGAAAATAGCCCAAACTCATGATATCCTCATCGTGGCATCCAGCGATCTTTCCCACTTTCACAGCTATGGGAAATGCAATAAAATCGATCGGCAGTTCATGGACATCCTGGAAAGTTTTTCGGTCGAAAACCTCTATAAAGGTCTCATGACAAAATCGGTCGAAGCCTGCGGCGGCGGTCCCATCATCGCTTTAATGCTTGCCGCTCAAATGAATAATATCAATCATCTTGAAATTCTCAACTACGCCAACAGCGGCGACGTCCCCTTCGGCGATAAATCCAGGGTTGTCGGCTATATGTCAGCCGCTGTTTATAAAGAAATCAATTCCAAATCAAAGGATGTCCTCATGAACGATACACAAGCTAAAAACCGTTATCTCAATACTGACGAACAGGAATTTTTGATCCAACTGGCCGAAGATGTCATTGACGCCTGCGTGAAGGGCAACCCGATTCCCGAGCCGAAAGACATTCCGGCTATCTGCAGAGAAGAACGCGGCGCCTTTGTCACCATTGAAAAACACGGGCAGTTGCGGGGCTGCATCGGTTACATTCTGCCGGTTTATCCGCTATATGAAACAGTGATCGAAGTGGCTCAATCGGCTGCTCTCAAAGACCCGCGTTTTAATCGCGTTTCTCCGGGCGAACTAAAAGATCTCGAGATTGAAGTTTCGGTATTGACTATTCCGGAGAAAATCGACGATCCATCTATCATAGAAGTGGGCAAACACGGGATTATTATGAAACGGGGATTTTACCAGGGGTTGCTGCTGCCGCAGGTCGCCACGGACTACGGCTGGGACCGTGTAACCTTCCTGGAACATACCTGCCAGAAAGCCGGTTTGCCGCGTAACGCCTGGAAAGATAAAGACACCGAAATCAGTATCTTCTCCGCCCAGGTCTTCAATCGTAAAACTCTAGGGAAATAGAAATTTTTTAGACAGGATTAACCCCAGAGGGGACTCAATAAGTCAGGATATGCAAGAAATATTCGGATTGAAGATTGCGAACCCTCTCGTTCCCAAATTCCTTTCGTTTCTCGTTCCCAAATTGAATTTGGGAACGAGTATTAACATCGAACCATAGCCTTTCCATTACCCACCGTTTTAGAGCCATTCCAAATAACCATCATGTCTTGTTAAACACAACGAACGATGAAAGACAACCCTGCAAAGTTCATTTAACTTCATGAAATACCAGTTAAAATAAAATTTGTGGTTTACTTTCATATAAAAACCATTGAAATTAATCATGAAAAACCGCTGTACATTAACAGAATTAATCGGTCGCTATTACGATCAAAAATTATGATAAATATTCCTTGACTTTGTACATTGATTGGATGTACAATAAAACTATGAAATTTGAATGGGATTCAGAAAAAAATGAATGGTTAAAAAAAGAAAGAGGAATATCTTTTGAACGGATTATTTTCCATTTGTCTCAAGGGGATCTATGGAAGATAGCCGATCATCCTGATCAGAAAAAATACCCGGGACAAAAAATTTATTTTGTTATTGTAGAAAATTATATTTGCATGGTTCCACATGTTAAAGAAAAGGAGCAGATATTCTTGAAAACTATAATCCCCAGTATAAGAGCAACAAGGGATTATGAAAAAGAAAAGGAGAAAAACGATGAAATATGATAAGGAAGAACAGTCCATTTTAAATGCTTATGAAAAAGGTAAAATCAAGCTAAGATCTCCATTAAAAAAAGAAATACATAATGTTAAAGCTATAGCGGAACCCACCTTTCGGAAAAATCGTCGTATTACGATCCGCCTATATGATCACGATTATCAAGGCATCCAAAAAACAGCAATGGAAAAGGGTATTCCCTATCAAACATTGATTTCAGGAATGATCCATCAATATATAGAAGGAGAGCTTGTAGAAAAGAAAACCGGCTAACCTATATTTGTCCTTTAAAATCAAGAAGAAAATATTCCCTTACGAAAAAATATTTAGCGGTTTCTCAGACTTTTCACATCTCGACCATTCCAAACAAAAGAACCATGGAAATTCAACTGAACTATTTTTGCATTTTGATAGACATTGAGTCTATATTTGGAATATTTTGACTGCTATCTCAAAGAGATCTCTGTGAGATAAAGGCTGATGTATGGAAACTATTTCCATATATTGACAAAGTTGGGACGCCCGGATAAGATATCATATTAATTGACTGAAAAGATTTCTTTTGTTATCTTTTACAAATTGGAGGCTGCTATTATGAAAGAAAAACAATTGCTCGAGCGAATCGTGCTGAACCCAAAAGTCATGGTAGGTAAGCCTGTCATACGGGGAACTCGTTTAACTGTCGATTTCATTCTTAATCTCCTGGCGCACGGGGCTACGGAGAATGAGATTTTGAATGAATACAAAGGACTCACCGTT
>JAUSPJ010000077.1 GCA_030655795.1 Fidelibacterota bacterium
TTAAATGTGTCCATTAAGGCCATTAATGCTTCTTCAAGTACGGAGACATTTAGATGATAGATGATGGTCGTACCGTCGCGGTCGCTGTGAATCAGGTCCGCATCGCGCAAGATGTTAAAATGTTTGGAAAGGGATGGCTTCGTGATATCGAAATGTCCGGCGAGTTCACCGGCGCTCATGTCCTTTTCCCGCAGCAATTTAAGGATATTGCGTCGGGTCGGATCGGACAGCGCTTTGTAAATCTGGTTCATATCAATACTCACTTTTCTTTGTTAGCCACCTTTCTAATTAGCCAACAGGCTAAATATACAATCTATTTAGCTATATGGCAAATAATATTTTTATTTTTTTATGATCCTTATTAGGTAAATGTTTATCAGTCTGAATTACTGAGAAGAAATTCTTTAAAATCTTCGTAACGATTTGACAGATTTTGCGATTGTAGTTTTCGGTTCAGAAAATCCGCTAACCGTTTTGGAATCTCAACAGTATCCTGAATGACCGGCTCCACTATGTCTTTGAATTTCGCCGGATGGGCTGTCTCAAGGAAAACACCGATATCTACGTTGCGGTGCTGTGTGAGGTATTTTTTCAGTCCCAGATACCCCACTGCGCCGTGAGGATCGAGGATATATCCGCAACTTTTTTTGACCGAAGAAATTGCCTGCCGGGTTTCATCGTCGCTGAAATATGTGCCCCAAATCGCCCGGCGAATGTCCGTCCAAGACGTAGCGTAGAGATCGAGGATGCGGGCAAAGTTACTGGGATTGCCCACATCCATGGCATTGGAAATGGTCTGAATGGATGGTTTCGGTTCGAACCTTCCGTTCTCAAGGTAATCCGGTACAATATGGTTGATATTTGTTGACGCAATGAAACGCTGAATCGGCAGCCCCATTCGTTTGGCAATTAATCCCGCTGTCAGGTTACCGAAATTTCCGCTGGGGACAGAAACCACGATGGATATTGACCTGAAGTTATCAATCTGCCGAAAGGCATTGAAGTAGTAAAAACTCTGCGGTATCAGGCGGGAAATATTGATCGAATTCGCTGAAGTCAGCATCAACGATTTTTTGATATCCGGATCAACGAGCGCCGCTTTTACCAGTCGCTGACAATCATCAAAGTTCCCGGCGACTTTCAGAGCGGTAATATTTTCGCCTAATGTGGCAATCTGTTTTTCCTGGATCAAACTGATTTTCCCGTCAGGGTAGAGGACAATGACATCGATTCCCGGAATGCGATAAAATCCGTTAGCCACGGCGCTGCCGGTATCCCCTGAAGTCGCCACCAGGATTGTCAGTTTATGATCCGAATCTTTGATCAGATAGGCCATTAACCGGGACATAAAACGGGCGCCGACATCTTTGAACGCCAGGGTCGGCCCGTGAAAGAGTTCCAGGGTTTTTATACGATTTTCTATATCAAGAACCGGCGTTTCAAAGTTGATCGCTTCGTTAATAATATCCTGCAGAATTGCCGCGGGAATATCGTTGTCTAAAAATTGTCGGGCGACTTCGAAGGAAAGTGACTGATAGTCCAGCGTTGCCATGGATTCGAAAAAGGATTCAGGCAGCCGGGGAATCGATTCCGGCATATAGAGTCCTTTATCCTTGGGCATTCCACCCAGGACTGCTTCCCTGAGCGATACGATGTTGGATTTATCGGCTGTACTGTAAAACTTCACCGCTTAGTATTTCTCGTCCAAAATCCGTGCACCGGTTCGATTGATTTTCGAAATGTATGTCTGGTTTTCGATAGAATACCGGGAAAAGACGTTGCTCATTGAAACCGCGATTGTCTGTGCTTTTATAAGAGATGACGACAAAGCGAAAATCGAAGGCCCCGAACCGGAGATACTGCAACCGATAGCGCCATTGTCAATCGCTGATTGTTTTGCTTCATCGAAGTGGGGAATCAGATTTGCCCGGCGGGGTTCAATGATGTGATCGGTCAAAGAACGGCCAATCAAATCCAGATCATTTTTATATAATCCGGCAACCAGTCCGGCGGTATTCGCCCACTGTTTCACCGCATCGGGAAGTGGGATAAATGGTTCGATTATTTTGCGGGCATCCAGGGTTTTTATTTCAATTTCGGGATGAATGATTGTGCAATGGAGATTCTCGGGAACCGGCAATTCGACGATATCCGGCGGGTCGTTTTCCCGGATCAGGATAAAACCACCGAACAGCGCCGGGGCGACATTGTCAGCATGCGCGGTGCCGCAGGCTAGTTTTTCGGCTTCCATGGCAATGGTCAATAAGTCCGCTTTTGTCAGCGGGTCTTCAAAAAGTCGATTAATTGCAATCAGTGCCGCTACCGAACTCGCCGCGCTGGAACCCATTCCGCTTCCCAGTGGCAAATGCTTTGTCAATCTGATATCGATTCCCTGGTCAGACCGGATTTTTTCCAGGAACCGGATCACCGCAAATCCGGCGGTATTCTGCTTTGCCTGCTTCGGCAGACGTCCATTATCACCGGTAATTTCCGATATCGTGACTCCGGCAGTCGTGCTCAAAGAAATACTGACGATATCGCCCGGCTCTTCAATGGCGAAGCCGAAAATATCATAACCGCAGCCGACATTAGCGACGGTTGCCGGGGCAAATGCGGTGACGGATTGTTTCATGATTTAATATAACCCTTTTTGACCATCAATTCAGCATTCAGAATCGCACCGCCGGCGGCCCCTCGAATGGTATTGTGCGAGGTGACGACGAATTTATAATCCAGAATTGGATCTTTACGCAAGCGGCCGACATGAACCGCCATGCCTTTATCAATATTGCGATGTAATTTCGGCTGTGGCCAATTATTCTGCTCGTAATAATAAATTGGACACCTCGGCGCAGTTGGCAAATTTAATTTCTGAGGTTCGGCAGTAAAAGA
>JAUSPJ010000385.1 GCA_030655795.1 Fidelibacterota bacterium
GCAGATATCACACGCGGCGACGAACTGATGGTCGTCGGGTATGTCGAATTATACAGTACAACCGTCGAGATAACGGATATTCAATATCATAAAACAAACACGAACGTTGAACTGCCAATGGCGCAGGAAGTAACCGTGGCGCAGGCCAACAGCAGTAATTGGGAAGGCACATGGATTTCCATGGTCGGGCGGATTGACAATTTCTGGATTTCCGGCGGCGGTCAGAGTGTCAAAGTTAAATCCGGTTCCGATTCCATTATCGTTCGGATTTGGAATACGACCGGAATAGACACGACAGCTTATCTGCGCGATCATACGTATCAGTTCAACGGCATCGGAAGTCAATATGCACCGGCCAGCGGTTCGCCTTATTACCAGGTTCTGGTCGCTTATCTTGAAGATATTGCACTCGTTGGCAACCGGGTGCAACCCGAAATTACCCAACTGCTGAAATTTGCCTTGAATCCGGCCTTTCCGAACCCGTTCAATGCCTCTACCAAAATCAGCTGGCAATTAGATAAAAATGGGAATTATGAGTTGGCAGTATTCAATATCTTAGGCCAGAAAATCGACGTAATCGGAAGTGGGTACGCAACCGCCGGAAGTTACTTAAAAGTTTGGAACGCCAGTCGTTTCCCGTCGGGTGTTTATTTTGTCCAACTGCAAGCGGAGAATAAGGTAAAAACCCAAAAACTGATGTATTTGAAGTGACCTATGAAAAAAAGAATCAGTCTGACATGGTTAATTCTGTGGCCGTCCCTGTTTTTGGCCGCTCAGGATCATATCGTTATTTCCGAGATTGTACTTCAGCCTGGCAGTAGTACTGCCAGCAACGCCGAGTACATCAAACTCTACAATCCGACGGATAATCCAGTCGATCTGAGCAATTATTATCTCACGGACGGCACGGACACAACGAATCAAAAATATTACTATAACTTACCGACCGGCTCGAATTTCTGGAGCGGAAACGGCTCGGATTTTATCGCCCGCTTTCCGCAGGGTTATTCCATAGCCGCGCAATCTGAGATAATTATCGCCGCCACCACGACATCGGCCTACCAGACTTACTACGGAACGCTTCCGGATTTGTCGATCAAAGACAGCCTGCGCCAGGCTATTGACGGACAAACCACGAAAGGCGGAGCCTTCGCTTATCTGGATAACGCCGCCGAAACGCTCATCCTGTTTTACTGGGATGGCTCGTCACCAACAGTTCAGGATGTCGATTATGTTATCTGGGGCAGTAAAATATGTGCGGTCGATAAAAGCGGCGTTTCCGGTTATCAGAACGATACGCCCATAGCCCAACAAACCTATGCGCCGACGCATGTGGACGGGCAGAAACTCCAGCGCATCAGCGATGAAGGCTCTGAGCCGTCATCGGGCGGTAATGGCCTCACCGGTCATAACGAAACCGGCGAAAATCTGAATCAAACCTGGCGGGCTGTTTCGGTCGGAAATACCAAACCGAAATTGTCTAACATAATCTACACGCCCGGCAGTCCGGTCGTCGGCCAATCAATCACTTTTTCGGCGAATGTTACCGATGACGGAACGATCGCAACGGTTAAACTGATCTATACCTTCCAGTCGGTCACTGATACGGTGTCAATGTCTCTGACGACGGGCAGTACCTATACGGCCACCGTCGGTCCGTTTACGACGGCCGAAGCGCTGTATTATAAAATCAAAGCGGAAGACACAACTGGTCTGATCAGCGTCTCCAACCTGTATACAATTATGATTCAGGAACCACCCGAAGTGCTTACAATACGGACAATCCGGGATAATTGGAGTGACTGGAACGGGAAAACTGTATCACTGAATGGCGTAATGTCCATTGGTTCCAATGTCCTGCGTACCGACCGGACTTCAGCCTATATGCAGGATATTTCAGGCTCCGGACTGAACCTGTTTGACTATAATATCACAAATCTATTACAAGGCGATTCCATTGAAATTACCGGCACGCTGGAAGAATATCAGGGCGTCATTGAATTGACCGGCTGGTTTTCCAGTTATACCGTAATCACCAATTCGGTTCCTATTCCGGCAGTGCAGGAAATTCCCATCTCTGCGTTGAATGATGCGCCAAGCTATTGGGAAGGCGCCTATTTTCAGATAAATGGAACAGTTGCCGAACGTGCGGATAATGTCGGCGGCGGCTCGAATATTATCATCGAAGACGTTACCGGCCGAACAACCGTGCGGCTTTGGAATTCAACCAATGTATTATTTAACAGTCTTGGGCAATTGGTTAATAATTATCTCGATTCACTCCTGCAGGTAGGTAATATGGTTTTCGTTAAGGGTGTCGGCAGTCTGTATAAATCCGCTCCCCAGATTCTGCTGGGATATGCTTCAGATGTAGGCCCCTGGATACCCGGTGAACCCGGCGCTGAGCGGACAATAATATCAACTGCGCCTTATCCGTTCGTTCCACAATTGGGCGAAGTTATTAAGTACACTTATGAATATCCATCCAATTGCCGGGCAATTGTGCGGGTCTATGATATGTCCGGACGGTTTATTACGACGCTGGATGACAATTACTATGCGCTTTCCTGGTCAAAGGATAATACCTGGGACGGTCGCAATGAACTGAACCAGTTGGTGCCGCCGGGAACCTATCTGCTGCACCTGGAAACGACAAACCGGACCACAGGAAAAACGAAAGTCGATATCGCGCCGGTAGTGATAGGAGTGAAGTTCTGATGAAAAACAGACAATTTTATATTTTACTACTTTTATTGATAGCGGTGACATTCACCGGATATGGCCAGGTCTTCACTCAGATCAATGACATTGCCGCACCCTTCAGTGGAACAGGATCGTCAAATATGGCGACTGTCAGCAATGCCTTGGCGTCTTTTGTCAATCCTGCCGGATTGGTCCGTGTTGATGCTCTGGAACTGGTGACCGGATTTCATAAACCCTATGGCATCAGCTATTTCAACAGCCAGATTGGAGTTGCGGCGCTGCCATTGGGAAAATTCGGAACGGTTGCGCTGGGTTATCACGGCAGTTCGACCCAATATTCCGGAAATACGCTGGCGTCGGAATCGGCGTTCAGTATTTCTCACGCATTTTACCTGCAAAAAGATATTATTTCAACCCTTTCTATCGGCTATACGGTAAATCTTTATCAGATTGATTATGGCCAATCGGCAGGCCCATCGGGTGACGGAAGCGATGGGATTAACCTGGGCAGCGGATACGGCTTTGGAGTTGATCTGGGAATTCAGGGCAGTCTGCACGAGCGCAGCTGGATCGGGCTTTTTGCTAAAAATGTGAACAGTCCGGAAATGGGCAGCGCACTTTCCAGTTCCCGTCTGCCGCGCAGTCTGGCAATTGGATTTGGCTACGAGCCTTATTATGGATTGACGACCAATTTTATGATATTTCAGGCAATCGGAAATCAGAAAACCCAGTATCGCGCGGGATTTGAATACCGGGTTTTGGACTGGCTGGTTCTGAGAAGCGGCGTCAATACGGAACCAAATCGCATCGGGTGTGGTTTTGGCATCAATAAATGGGGTCTGCTGATGGATTATGCATTTATCAGTCATCCGGTGCTGCCGGAAACACATCAATTCAGCCTGGGATATTCATTCAAAAAGAGATGAAAACGATAAATAAATTACACTATTCATCAAAGAGGCGTTATATACCGGTCGGTTTATTGATTGTTTTACTGATTTTCAGTAATTCTTTTGGACAATTGGGAGCAGGTCAAAAAATCGATTTGAATACCGCCACACAAGCCGAAATCGCCACTTTACCGTTAACCCCAAAACAGCAAAACGATATTATCGATTGGCTGGAATATACCGGTCCCTTTGAAAGCATTTATGATCTGAGAAAGATAAAAAGTATCGATTACGATACTTTCCTGAAATTGAAAGAGATGATTCAGCTTTCACCTCTGTTTCTGGCGGAATCCCAGAAAAGGGTGGAGGACAATTATTATAAGGTAGAGCGATGGATCTCCGACGACGGC
>JAUSPJ010000006.1 GCA_030655795.1 Fidelibacterota bacterium
AACCGTTTTTACCGGCAATCCCATTTGCCGGACATGATTGCACGAGTCGCTGAAATCAGTTTCAGTGGGAACCATACGATTCCCGAAACTGCCATTCGGGAGATTGTCAAAATAAAAGAAGGCGATCAGTTTTCCACTGACTCTATGGACTTTTTAATGAATCAATTAAAGACTACCGGCGACTTTTACTGGGTACGCTATACGACGGACAATCTGAGCGAAAACAAGATTCGTTTGAAAATATTACTGGAAGAAAAAAACGTCCGATTATCTATGGTATCAATATCTTTGGGAATGAAGCTCTGCCCTTTGATTTTATCTATCGCTTGCTGGGCATCAAACCCGGAGAGATTTTTATACACTCTAAGATTGAGGACAGAATCACCTATCTGTACAGCCTGGGCTATTTTGAAAAAATCTATTATGATGTCGAACCCGTTGGCGCTAACAGTATGCGCTTCAACCTGTATGTCAAAGAGAGTCCGGATTTAAAAATCCGGCTCGGAATACGTTATGATAATTATTACCAGCTCGTCGTTGCAATGAATCTTTTGATTATCAATAAACTGGTTCCCGGTTTGCGGATTGAAAACGAGTTTCAGTTCATCGGGAAAGAGAAGTTTAGTTCCCAGGCGTATTACCCGTCGCGGGCGATGAATTTTCCGTTATACCCCTTTGTGAATCTGGATTATGAAAACATGGAGATTTTTATTTATGATAAGGACGGGAATAAATCGGCGTCCTATAAAAATCGCTATGCCCAGGCCGGTCTAGGTTTGGGGATGCTGTATAAAAATTACTGGAATGTGGAAGCCGCCTGGCATTATGAATGGGCGAACATGCGCCCGGTCGTCGCTGTAAATGATCCAATTGAGTTTCCCAGCTGGAAAGATGAGTTGTGGAAAATGAAGATTTCGACGAATATTGACCGATTGGATGATACCTTTGTACCTAAAAGCGGAATGCTGGTGCACGCCAATTATGAAAAAAGTCTACAGGATATGTACGACAACAGCAGTTACATCCGTATGGATATTTCCATGGATTTTTACAAGACACTGGGCAAAAAACACACATTTCACGCCTATGGTTTTTACGGTTTTGTGGATATGGACAGCCTGACGAATAAGTTCATCCTGCAAGGCGGGACGGGAACTTGTATCGGTGTGGAATATAATCAGCTGTTGGCGACTACGCTGTCTGCTGCCCGGCTGGATTATCGCTATGAATTACGGAAAAACCTGTTTATCACACTGATCGGCAAAGTCATTATCGATTATGAAAATGATGTCCTGGAACCCGGCTTGAAACCGGCGCCAATGATGGGCTATGGCGTGGGATTAAAATATATGAGCGCGCTGGGGCCGTTTGAACTGATTCTCAGTCGCGGTGAAAAAAGCGCCTATCAGCCCGGCGAGAAACAGACGGCGCTTTATTTTAACGCGGGTTATAAGTTTTAACAGGATTGGAAAAATTGAGTTCCGGAGTAGTGGAGTATTAGATTTACATCAGAAAAGAGTAGTGAATAACTAGTGTCGAAGACATCTCTTTCCCATCCCAAAGGGACTTTCCGAAGGAACTCTCCAACGGAGTCCTTCCCCAAAGGGATGCCTCCGGCACGTGACCTTTGGAGCCTTTGGAGCAAATTTCAAATTATCCCGCCGTTGGCGGGACTCCATTCGTTTCACTCATTCCGCTTTTTTCCCGCAAACTGCGGGATCTCCGTGCGCTCCGACTTTTTTCTTTTGTGTTTTACATTTTTCCTTTTATATTAGTTGCCAATGAAAGCGGACCTGACAATAAACAAGACTCAGAACTGGTGGTGGCGCCGGGGATATCTCTTTTCAGGTTTGCTGATCGGGCATCAACACTAAGTTAGAATACCATAGAATTATAGATCGCGGACCTGAAAAGGCCCGCGTTTTTTTATATATAACGAATTTGAAATGATAAACAAAAAAGGAGATTACGATGAAACAGACAAAGTACATTTTAGACGAAAAACAGATGCCGACCAGCTGGTACAACATCCAGGCGGATTTGCCGGAACCCCTGCCGCCGCCTCTGCATCCGGGTACGCATCAGCCGCTCGGCCCGGAAGACCTGGCCCCGCTTTTTCCCATGGAACTGATCCGACAGGAGATGAGCCAGGAGCGCTACATCGAGATTCCCGAAGAGCTGCAGGATATTTTTAAACTCTGGAGGCCAACCACGCTTTACCGGGCCCACCGCCTGGAAAAAGCCCTGGACACGCCGGCCAGAATTTATTACAAGTATGAAGGCAGCAGCCCGCCCGGCAGCCACAAGCCCAATACGGCGGTGGCCCAGGCCTATTACAACAAAGAGGAAGGCATTAAACGTATTACCACCGAAACCGGCGCCGGTCAGTGGGGCAGCGCGTTGTCCTTTGCCGGGGCGCTGTTTGGGCTTGAGATCAAAGTTTTTATGGTAAAATGCAGTTTCTATCAGAAACCCTATCGCAAAATAATGATGGAAACCTGGGGGGGCACCTGTATTCCCAGCCCCAGCACCGAAACAGCCATTGGCCGCAAGATGCTGGAAGAAGATCCCGATTGTCCCGGCAGTCTCGGCCTGGCGATCAGCGAAGCTGTGGAAGAAGCGGTTTCCCGGGATGACACGCACTATTCATTGGGCAGCGTCCTGAACCACGTGCTCTTGCACCAGACCATTATCGGCCAGGAAGCCAAGATTCTCATGGAGAGTATTGACGATTATCCCGATATCATTGTGGGTTGTGTCGGTGGCGGTTCCAACGCCGCCGGATTGTACCTGCCCTTTTTGAAGGATAAAATTGACGGTACACGCCCGGATCTGCGGATTGTGAATGTGGAACCCGCCAGCTGTCCGACATTGACCAAAGGATTGTACGCCTATGATTTTGGCGATGAAGCCGGAATGACGCCTTTGTTGAAAATGTACACCCTGGGCCACGAATTCATGCCGCCGCCGGTGCATGCAGGTGGTCTGCGCTATCATGGTATGGCGCCAATTGTTACCCATCTGCATAAACTGGGTCTGGTGGAAGCAAAATCGGTGCATCAGCTGGGTACCTTTGAAGCCGGCTTACAGTTTGCCCGCACTGAAGGGATTATCTGCGCGCCGGAAACCGATCATGCCGTCCGGGTGACGATCGATGAAGCCCTGAAATGCAAAGAGACCGGTGAGGCGAAAACGATCCTCTGTGGTTTGAGTGGTCACGGTCATGTGGATATGGCGGCCTACGACGCTTATCTGTCCGGGAAACTGGAAGATTACGAGTATCCCGAAGAGAAAATCAAGGCAGCGCTCAAGCATTTGCCGCTGAATGGGAAATAGGAATAACGGGGTCCGGCTATGGTTCCTGTGATCGTAGCCGGATTTTCCGGAAGACAGTGCAAATAGCCAATTAAAAAGTAAAAATTGAAAATTTAAAATTGGGTTGTGGTCAACGGAACTGCCCGAATGATATGGTCAAGTGGGGGAACATAGCGACGCGAAAATAAGTTGTTGTTGAGAAGCGCTTTCTGCAAATCGCTGCTCTAGTGCTGATTGCTCGCGATGATGGCCTCTACCTGTCATCTGAACGAATATAGAGAGTGAAGAATCCCTCTAAGTAATGCGGAGAATTGCATTGGGGTATAGAGATTCTTCGGTCGTGGGCTCCCTCAGAATGTACTGTGGCTGGGGGATGGGAGATTCTTCCGTCTTCATCCCGATCTCAGTCGGAATTTCGCCAGATGGGCCGGTCTCAACAGATCGCTGCGCTCATTCCAAGTTGAACGATGTATGTCGGAAAAAATGATTTTTGAAAAATAATTCTTTACACTTAAAATTTTCAAACCTATATTTGACTTATGATGAAGCGTGAACTGACCTATATGCCATTTAATTATACCCTCTATTTTATTGGGCATATCCATTCAGGTCCGCGGATTCAGAACCAGTAAAAACACTAAAACAGAATATGAATCGCGGGCCTGAAAAGACCCGCGTTTTTTTATAGATGCAATTGAAAGGGAAGTTGGACAAACTGAAAAACATGAGAGAAGAGGTTCGCCGGGTGGATCGCGAGATTATCCGTCTCGTGGGCGAGCGCCTGGAACTGACCCGGGATATCGGCCGCATTAAGAAAGACGCCGGTCTGCCGCTCCTGAATTACCAGGTGGAAAAAGCGGTGATTGAGAATGCCCGGGCCGTGGCTGACGATCTGGATCTTTCACCGGATTTCGTCAAATCGGTCATGCAATTGCTGATCAATGAATCCCGAACTCAGCAGGAGCGCCTGCATTACTCGGCCTACAGCGGCGATAAGGAGACCGTCCTGATCGTTGGCGGCGCCGGGGAAATGGGCCGCTGGCTGGCATCTTTCTTTGAGATTCAGGGACACGAAGTGCTGATCTATGACATTGTCGAAACTGACAGCGAGTTTCAATCCGTCGCAACCCTGGATGAGGGCTTGAAACGGGCTACATGCGTTGTAATCTCCGTTTCATTAAATGTGGTCCCGGAAACTATCAATCAGATTGTGACATTAAATTATAAAGGACTGATTTTTGACATTGCGAGTATTAAAGGCCATTTGCTGGATTCCATTCAAAAAGCCCGTCAAAACGGCGCTCTGATTACCAGTATCCATCCTATGTTCGGGCCGAGCGCCAGAACGCTTTCGGACAAGGTGATCTGCTTTTGTGATTGCGGCAGCGAAGAAGCGCTGCATCGCGCCAGGGCGTTTTTCAAAGATACGGCGGTCCGCAGTGTCGATCTGGCGCTGGACACCCACGACAGGGCAATTTCCTATGTTCTGGGATTATCGCACATCAGCAATATCATCTATATGAATGTATTGTCGGCCAGCGGATTTCGATATTCTGATCTGCGGACGATTGCCAGTACGACATTTCTGTCGCAGATGCTCACGGCTTCCAGCGTTATCAATGAAAACCCGGAGCTGTACTATTTAATTCAGAAATACAATCCCTTTAAACAGGAAAT
>JAUSPJ010000010.1 GCA_030655795.1 Fidelibacterota bacterium
TTGGAGTAACTCAGACATTTGATTTATCAGCAACTCCTTTTTTCCTTCGAGGTTCGGGGTATGCAGAAGGAACACTTTTCCCCTGGACGATGAGTGATTTTTCATTGATGGATGCAATTGAAAGTGGCATTGTGAAGCTACCACGTGTTCCGGTGGCTGATAATATCCCAGGAAATGATATGCCCAAGTTTCGTAATCTCTGGGATTATATTGGAAAACGGATGCCCAAGAAAGGACGAGGTAAATCGAAAACGCTTGATCCTCTTGCCATACCTGTGGAATTACAGACCGCACTTGAGGCTCTGTATGGTCATTATGCGAAGACTTTTGATTTATGGCAACAAGCAGGGATCAAGGTTCCACCTTGTTTTATTGTCGTCTGCAACAATACATCCACATCCAAACTGGTTTACGACTATATATCCGGTTTCATCAGGGAAAATGAAGACGGGTCAAGTAATGTTGTTAATGGGCGACTGGAGCTGTTCCGTAATTTTGATGAGTATGACAATCCAATAGCTTGTCCCCGAACTTTACTTATTGATAGCGAACAGCTCGAATCCGGGGATGCTCTGGACAAGAACTTCCGAAAAATGGCTGAACTTGAAATAGACCGTTTCAGACGTGAAATCATCGAGCGTACCGGCGATCGAAAACAGGCTGAGAATATTACTGATCAGGATCTTCTTCGTGAAGTAATGAATACGGTCGGTAAAGAAGACCGACTTGGAGGGTCTATCCGTTGCGTCGTATCAGTGTCTATGATTACTGAAGGCTGGGATGCCAGCACTGTTACACATGTTTTAGGCGTACGAGCGTTCGGGACTCAACTGCTCTGTGAACAGGTTGTCGGACGAGCCCTTCGCCGTCAGTCTTATGACCTTAACGAAGAGAACCTGTTCAACGTCGAATATGCTGATGTGTTGGGTATACCGTTTGATTTTACCGCAAAACCGGTTGTTGCCCCTCCTCAACCTCCACGCGAAACGATTCAGGTCAAAGCCATGCGTCCTGAACGCGATCATCTTGAAATCCGCTTTCCTCGGGTTGAAGGCTATCGGGTGGAACTGCCTGAAGATCGACTTACAGCAGTATTTAATGAAGATTCTGTGCTCGAACTTACTTCAGACATTGTCGGCCCTTCAATTACAAAGAATGCTGGAATTATTGGGGAAGATGTCGATCTAAACCTGGAACATCTGGGAGATATGCGTCGCTCGACTTTGTTGTTTAACATTACAAAACGGCTGATTTATACAAAATGGCGTGATCCCGGTGATGAGCCTGAATTGCATCTGTTTGGGCAACTTAAAAGAATTACCCGGCAATGGCTTGATAATTGTCTGGTTTGTAAGGGCGGTACTTATCCAGCTCAGCTCATGTATCAGGAACTGGCGGATATGGCATGCGAAAGAATTACAGCCGGAATCACCCGTGCGATGATTGGCGAAAAACCCATTAAAGCCGTACTCGATCCTTATAATCCAACCGGCTCGACAATCCATGTCAACTTTACAACCTCAAAAACACATCGCTGGCAGACCGACGCCCGCCGGTGTCATATCAACTGGTGCATATTAGATAGTGATTGGGAAGCCGAATTCTGCCGGGTGGTCGAATCACACCCAAAAGTCAAAGCATACGTCAAAAACCACAATCTTGGTCTGGAGGTTCCCTATCGTTATGGATCTCAAACACGGATGTACCGCCCGGACTTTATTGTTTTGATTGATGATGGTCATGAAGAACTACTCCATTTAATTGTTGAGATAAAAGGGTATCGGCGTGAAGATGCGAAAGAGAAGAAATCTACTATGGAGAACTACTGGATTCCCGGGGTTAACAATCTCAAGCAGTATGGCCGATGGGCATTCGCCGAATTCACGGAAGTGTTTAAAATGCAATCTGATTTTAAAGCATTAATTCAAGAACAGTTCGAGAAACTGATTGCAGGTTGCGCCCAAGGAATAAATGGCGATGACTAAAGACCCAAAGCATGATTAAAAGAGGAATAGGTTAATGGCAGGTAAGAAGCTTACAATTCTGGTTTCATCAACGGTTTATGGCATCGAAGAATTACTGGATCGGATTTATACTCTTTTGACTGTTTTTGGCTATGAGGTCTGGATGTCCTATAAAGGGACAGTCCCGGTATTTTCTAACCGCTCTGCTATGGATAACTGTTTAGAAGCCACTATGAAATGTGACCTTTTTCTCGGTATTATTACACCGCGATATGGAAGCGGTAAAGAATCTGACGGATTGTCTATAACTCATCGGGAACTTTTATTGGCTATTGAAGAGAATAAACCTCGGTGGCTACTGGCCCATGATCATGTGGTTTTTGCACGATCTTTGCTGAATAATCTTGGATATAAAGGTAAAGACGGACGCAGCAAACTAAACTTAATTGAAAAGAAGCCAATTTTGGATGATCTTCGTGTAATTAACATGTATGAAGATGCAACTCAGCACCAAATTCCAATTAATGAAAGACAAGGGAATTGGGTTCAGGAATATAATTCCACAGATGACGCCGCCCTCTTTGCCACGGCTCAATTTTCTCGTTACTAGGAAGTTGAGGCGTTTTTGGAGGAGAATTTAAAGAACATTGTCAGAATTGCTGAAGCCATCAAAGATAAACGAGGCTCACGATGAAGATTTCACAACTTAAAGAAGCGCTGGCACTCGGGGAAAGCCAAACAATAGAATTCAAGTCCGATTACAAAAATATCAGCACTATCGGGAAGGTCATTTGTGGTTTTCTGAATACATCTGGTGGGTATATCGTCTGCGGTGCCAATGATCAGGGAGACATTACCGGAATTGACAGATCTCGCAGCACCCTGCAGAAATTGGAATACAACGTACTTAAAGATCTTTCACCAAAGGCGCTGGTCTCGTTTCAGATTCAGGATGTTGAAGGAAAATCGGTACTTGTCATTGAAGTGCCTAAAGGAAAAGATATTCCCTATGCTTTCCGGAGTATTATTTATCTCCGCGAAGGTCAGAACACCCCAAAGGCCGACATAGAAACCATTCGCGACATGGTCATGCTCAAGCAGATAGAACCGGAGAGATGGGAACGCCGGTTTTCATCTGCTGATGTGGAAAGGGATGTTGATCCGGACGAGCTTCATTCTGCTGTTGATAAAATCCGGAAAGCGCATGCTGATTATTTCCGGGATATTAGTAATCCATATATGGTTCTTGAAGATCTGGCTGCGGCCCGCTATGGCAGACTGACCAACGCCGGCGACATTTTGTTCTGTGAGAATCCATCTGTCAGATACCCCCAGGTACGCGTCCTGGCAGTTTGTTTTGCAACGGATAAAACCAGCAGTACTTACCGGGATACAAAGTCAATTGAAGGACCGTTAGTCAGTGCTCTGGAACAGACATTTCTATTTATCTTACGTAATACACCCACGATATCCAAATTTCATAAGAATGTCCTCGCTCGCGAAGATGAGTCACTTTATCCAGGTAACGCTATCCGGGAGGCGTTAGTCAATGCTTTTGTACATCGGAATTACAGCGATTCGTCCGGTGGAATAGCAGTCCATATTTATCCGAACCGGCTGGAAATATGGAATTCCGGTGCCTTACCTAAGGAAGTTTCTCTTGATAAATTAAACCAGGGACATATATCCATACTCCGGAATCCAGATATTGCCAATGTGCTCTATTTGCGTGGTTTAATGGAAAAGGTTGGTCGTGGCATCCTTTTTATTTTGAATCTTTGTCAGAAAAACGGGCTACCGGCTCCAAAATGGATGTCGAATGAGAAAACAGGTGTCACCCTGACATTCTTTGCCCCCGAAGTCACCCCTGAAGTTGCCATGCAAGTCACCATGCAAGTCACCATGCAAGATACCACTCAAGATAACATGCAAGTCACCCCGGAAGTCAACAGGATGCTGAACATTATCAAAGGTGAAATGTCACGGCAGGAACTCCAGGACAATCTTAAACTGAAAAACAGGGATTACTTTCGCAAAGCGTATCTTCTGCCGGCCCTCGATCAAGGATTGATTGAAATGACTATCCCTGATAAACCTAACAGCAGAAATCAACGCTACCGCCTGACCAATAAAGGACGTACTTTTATTAAATCACGACAAAATCAAGAATAGCATCTTATAGATCTGAGGAATAGATATGGCCCGAAACCAAACATCCAAGACAATCGAATCATTTACGCACGATTCTGCATCCCGCAAGAACATCCCGACTGCTGAATACCAGTCAGTAATGCGCAAGGATGAACAAGATCCAATCCGGATTGCCTACGAGCGCCGCAACCGCGATCTCGACCCACAACTGGTCTGGCGCGGAAAAGATATGCAGGATTGGTCTGACCTGGTTGTCTCTGCTCCTCCGCTGTATATCCAGGAGAAGATTCATCCCAAAGTCCTCATCGACGATCTGCGCCGTCAAACTGAGATGGATAAAAAGGATACTGAAACTCAGACTGACCTTTTTGCCGACTTCAACGGATTGCCAAGCGAAGGCGCTAAAACCGAATTCTACCAGCATGACGCCAACTGGAGCAATCGCATGATCTTGGGCGATAGCCTGCAGGTGATGGCATCCCTGGCGGAACGCGAAGGTCTACGCGGCAAGGTGCAGTGCATCTACTTAGACCCCCCCTCTGGCATCAAATTCAACTCCAATTTCCAGTGGTCCACCACCAGCCGCGATGTAAAGGACGGT
>JAUSPJ010000030.1 GCA_030655795.1 Fidelibacterota bacterium
CAGTGGAGCACCTTGTTAAGCGGTTTATTCTTCTGGGAACAAAGATGGTAGTTTAGCACTTTGATTAACATTTTTAATTCTATCACCATATATTTCTTCAACCGATTTTTTAAATCTTTCAACAGAACCATTATGATACTGCAAGAACCATTTTACGTGATTTGCCAGGTATTCTTCCCTTATGCAATCGTCTCTTAAATCGAGCGGTACCCTCTCCATTCTTTCATCAATGCTATCAAAGCCTGTAAATGGTTTATTAAGTCTTTCTTTTGTCATTTGTACATAATCAGGATTCAATTCAAAACCCATGCAATTTCTATTTAACTGTTGACACACTCTTAAAGTAGTTCCGCTGCCAGAAAATGGGTCTAAAACCATGTCTCCTTCGTTAGAAGATGCCAAAACCATTCTTTCTATTAAACCTTCAGGTTTCTGGGTGGGGTGTTTCTGTCTATTGGGATTACAATAATGAACGTGAGAGAATTTCCAAACATCCCCAGGGTTTGCTCCCCTCATGTTATTCCTTTCCCTGTAATATTTTTGTGGGACTCTGACATCATCTAAATTGAAAATAAAATTCTGCGATTTATTAAACATTAGTATGTCTTCATGCCGAGGAGAAAAGCCTATTTTCTTTCCCATTCCCTGTGTGTAATACCAACATATCCACGAATTAAAGGACAATTTTAGCTTTTTATCTATAATGTCATAGAGATATGAAATAAAGCGTACACCCATAAAAACATATATTGTGCCATTAGGCTTTAAGACACGATACGCCTGATTGAGCCACATTGAAGAAAAATTAAGATAGTCTTCAAAGTCTTTAAGGTCATGATTGTTTCCATAATCTTTACCAAGATTGTAAGGAGGATCAGCAATAATTAAGTCAATGCTGTCACTTTCTACTTCCTTAAATAACTCTATGGCATCACCTTTTAGTATTTTAATTTTATTCATCTTTTATCCATTTATATTGTTTGGCATAACGAAGCCAACCGTCATAGCCAGCACGAGATGCTCTACATTTCTTATCCAATAACTGACAGAATTCCCAATAAGATATTTGTTCGGCTTGCCGACAGGCTTGAAAACCTGATACAGACTCTCCCAGAGATCCAAGCGCGATATAGAGAAATTGGATGTATTCACGTATTGACCGGCGGCAATAACCCTCAGCAATATTGCGGTGAACCGAATCGGCAGAAGCAATTGCCTGCGATGCAATCCGTTTCAATTCATACGGGAATTTTTTAAAAACAGTACTCGTCCGCTTGTAAAAATCGATAGCGTCATTCCAGACCCGCAGCTGTTGATAGCCCCGGTTTTTATTCTTTCGTATCTGATTTGTATAATCGGGCATGGTTTACATTTATCTCCGATTAACATTTATCTGGAGTAATGGAGTACTGTTCCGAAGGAACTCTCCAAAGGAGTCTCCACCGGGAGTCCTTTGGACCTTCGTGACCTGCGGAGGAGTGATGCAATTTGATATTTGATATTTGTTCCGTAGGAACTCTCCAAAGGAGTCTCCACCGGGAGTCCTTTGGACCTTCGTGACCTGCTGGAGCAATTTGAAATCTCCAATCTTCAATCTACAATCTCCAATTCTCCATTCTTCATCCTTTTCGCCGCCAGCTTCACCGCTTCGATTATTTTCACATAACCGGTACAGCGACAGAGATTGCCGTCCAGCGCATCCTTGATTTCGGCCTCAGATGGATTCGGATTCTCTTTAAGAAGCGCATAAGAGACCAATACCAATCCCGGTGTACAAAAGCCACACTGTACGGCGCCGGCATCTACAAAGGCTTCTTGAATGATATGAGGCTCGTGAAAAGTTCCGATCCCCTTGACGGTCTTTATATCTTTACCGAGCGCGGATGCCGTAAACACCTGGCAGGAGTTTACCGGCTTATCATCGAGCAGAACGACGCAGGCGCCGCATTCACCTTCGAGGCAGCCGTTTTTAACTTCACTGAATCCGTGATTCCTCAAGGTAAAAAGCAAGCGCTCAGCGGCTTTAAAAACGAACCGGCATTTTTTTCCATTTACCGTAAATACTCCGTCCATACTACGACCTCGCCATTTTCTGAATCATCCGGCCCAGCTCAATACCGGCTTTGACATTGCTGTAGTCCGGATCATCAAAGCGGCTGCCGGCGAATTTCAGATTTACTAATGATTCAATTTCTGCGGATTTGATCTCGTCAATTTTCCGGCCGTTTAAATAATCCTCCACCGCTGTGAGACGGGTATATTTCGATGGAGTTCCAACGACAACAATACGGCTCTCTACAATTTTTCCCATATCAATTTTTATCAAAACGGTATGGTTAAAAATCGGCATGTCGCTCTTCGTTCGAATCTCACGGTAATGCGCCGACCGCCAATCGGAATTTTGAAATTTCACTGACGTCACCAACGATTCAAGACGAAGGATTTTATTGTTGATGTACTCTTCAATGGGAAAATCACCGTTGTTTTTTCCGATCAGCGTCACTTTCGCTTCCAATGCAATCAATG
>JAUSPJ010000035.1 GCA_030655795.1 Fidelibacterota bacterium
GATTGATGGTAAGTTGGTAAATGAGACTGAACCTAAAGATCGTAACATCTCGATGGTTTTTCAAAATTACGCGCTCTATCCTCATATGACCGTCTATGATAATATGGCCTTCGGTCTCAAACTCAGAAAATACAAGAAAGACGAAATCAGAAAAATGGTCAGAGAGACGGCAGGGATACTTGAACTTCAGAACCTCCTGTCACGAAAGCCGAAGCAATTGTCCGGCGGTCAGAGTCAGCGAGTTGCCCTGGGTCGCGCCATCGTCCGTAAACCAAGGGTATTCCTCTTCGATGAACCTTTATCCAATCTGGATGCAAAATTACGTACGGAGATGCGTACCGAAATTAAAAAACTACATCAGCATCTGAAGACAACAATGGTCTATGTAACTCATGATCAGGTGGAAGCAATGACTATGGGGGATCGCATTGTCGTTATGAAAGATGGTGTAATACATCAGATCGGCTCCCCAATAGAAATTTATCAGCATCCGGAAGATATGTTTGTTGCAGGGTTTATTGGCAGTCCTGCAATGAATTTTATTCAGGGAGTATTGCATAAAGGTGTTTTTAAGAGTGAAGGGAAAGATATCATTTTACATCTTAAAAAACCGCGCTTTCAGGAGATTGTGAAGAAATCTGTTGTATTGGGTGTTCGGCCGGAAGATGTCCGTCTGTTTAAATCGTCCGATAAACACCAACCTGCCACGTTGACATTAGAAGTGTTTGAGCCATTAGGTAATGAAAATATTCTCTATTTAACTGGAAATAACATTCAGATAGTTTCTCGCGCACAGGAAACAGAAATTACTACGAAAGTTGGCTTACCCATTGATGTTTATATAGACATTGACCGGGTGCATATTTTCGATAAACAATCTGGCTCTGTTAATTAAATACGAAGTATTCAAGTTTATTAAAGAGCCCAGGATGAATTCACTCTTGGGTGCTCTTCGTAAAAAAGTTACACCCAAATTGCATTAAAACCTGTTAAAATCTGGACTTGGAAAGCATAGACATTTTTGTTTAAACACAGAGAATATCATCTCTGTAAAGTTTGTGTTTCCCCTTCGACAATAAATAAAAAACCCAGCGTTTGCCGGGCGATCTAGGTTATGTGAGTGCAGCAGGGATCGAACCTGCGACCCACGGCTTAAAAGGCCGTTGCTCTACCAACTGAGCTATGCACCCTCAAATAGCCGTGAAATTTAAAAGGAAATGACCATCGAATCAACAAAAAAAGTACGATACCGGAAAACCTTATTTCATTTCCCGGACAATTCGCTCAGTTTCCATGGCGATGACCAGCTCTTCGTTGGTCGGTACGATCATGATTTTGACCGGTGAATCATCAGCGCTGATAATGACTTCGCTGCTGCGGGTGCCGTCATTCTTTTTATCGTCCAGTTTGATTCCCAGAGCGTCCATATTGCCGACCGCCATCCTTCGGACAATATCTGAATTTTCTCCCAGCCCGCCAGTGAACACAATCGCATCTGCACCGTTCATAATCCCAAAATAGGCAGCGATATATTTTTTTAAACGGTAACAGAGAACTTTTAAAGCCAGCATCGCCTGATAGTGTCCGTTCAGGGCCTCGTCTTCCACTTCCCGTAAATCGCTGCTAAGACCGGAGATTCCCTGAACACCACACTGCTTGTTCAGGAATGAATTCATTTGCTCAAAAGTAAAGTTCTCTTTGCAGGCGATGGTATAGATGACACCGGGATCGATGTCGCCGCAGCGGGTACCCATGAGAAGGCCTTCCAGAGGAGTAAAACCCATTGACGTATCGATTGAAACTCCGCCCTTAACCGCAGCAATACTGCTGCCGTTACCCAGATGGCAAGTGATAATATTTAACTCGCTGATATCCTTGCCGAGTAATTCCGCGGCACGGTGAGAAACATAAGAATGGGACGAGCCATGAAATCCGTAGCGACGGATTCCATATTTTTTATAATAGGTATAGGGGATTCCGTAAATATAGGCATAATCGGGCATATTCACATGAAAGGTGGTATCGAAAACCCCCACGTTGGGAGTGTCCGGCAGTTTGTCCATACTAGCCTCAATGCCTTTGATATTTGGCGGGTTATGGAGCGGAGCATATTCGATGCATTCATAGAGTTTTTCCCGGACTTCGTCATTGATCAGTACAGAATGTTTAAATTTTTCTCCGGCATGGACTAAGCGGTGTCCGACAGCATTGATTTCTTTGAGAGATGAAATCACACCAAATTTTGCGTCAGTCAGAATCTTAAGAATCTGCTCAATTGCCGTTTCATGGTTGGTAATATTGTCGGTAATGTTTGTTCTCAGACCATCATTCCGCTTATGGGTCAGGTTTGTTCCGCTGATGCCGATTCGTTCAACCAGTCCTTTGCACAAGGCCTGTTTGCTTTCGGTGTCAATAAATTGATATTTTACTGATGAGCTACCGGAATTAATCGTAAGGATTTTCATTAGAAATACTCCAAATTTAAGATTCTGTACTTTTCCACGCGATAAATCATGGTTTTTCAGTTTTTTTTATAAGCGCCTAATTTTAGCAAATTCCCGTCAATATTTCAAACGGAAAATGATGTTTGAGGTCTGTTTCAGCCCGCTTCATAAATTCAATATAAAGTGTTTATATTCTACTCTTATACAATATTTAGATAAAACTCAGGTTTTATTATTACGGTATTTTCCGGATTTTTCTTAATCTATTTCTTTAAATGGCAACTGTAAGATTCCTTAATTCAGGAAATTAAAAAATTACAAAAGTGGCAGGCGATACTTTTTTGCTTGATTTTTAGTCGAGCTGCAAATATATTCAAGTTAGTATCTAATGGTCATGACTATATCTGGAAGACACTATGAAACATAAGAAACAATTATTACCGGCGGGGCTAATTGCCGTTTTGGTGGGTATATCCTGTATTGCACGGGCCCAGGTGGGGGTCCCGGAAATATTTCCTTTTTTAAAAGAGAATACTGTGCTCATTAAAACCGCCGGCGGATTCAATTTTGACAATGACGAATACCTGGATATTATCGGCATTGCATCTCTGGTGGATAAAAAAGGCCAGGTAGTTCCCCGGAGCAGCTATCTTGTCCATCTGGAAGAGTCCATCGCCAAAGATTTTATCGTGAAATGGAAATATTCTATTCCGGAAAAGCTGATGGCGGACTTTGTGGATGTTGCTGTCACCGATATGGATGGTGACGGATTACCGGAAATCGTAGCGGTGTTGAATATTTCTGATGTTGGCGGTTCCGATCAGCCCGCATGGTTATATTCCTTTGAATATACCGACGGCTTTCCCGATGTACCGACCGCAACCATCGGACAGACGTCTGCATTGATCACACGTCCGCGCCCGATGTTTATTCATACTGGTGACTGGAATGGTGATAATAATCCCGACATTGTTGTTTCCTCGGGTGGACCGGGCCGGAGCATTATTATTGTATCCGCAAACGGCCAGGTAAGCGCCAAAAATTTTGATATTATTTACCAGGCCCATAACCTGCCAACCCTGCAGGGTATCCTGTCTTTTCGTGCCATGACAGCGAATCTGGATGCTGCTTCAGGAGAGGAACTGGTTGTATTTGGCGGAGAAGGGGATTTGCAGGTCGAAGTATTTGGTCATGAAAACCGGGCGGCGATTCTGACTCATACTATCCGGGGGATTAAACGCCAGGATGTCGATCTGCAACGACTGGTTTCCGCCGATATCGATGGTGATGGTTTTGATGAATTTGTGTTGCCCCGAAAATCCGGTGGCGCTTTGTTGATTACCC
>JAUSPJ010000053.1 GCA_030655795.1 Fidelibacterota bacterium
ACTATCTGAATCATTGCACAAATCCCCATTCGAGATACTGCCGGTATTACTGAACCTTGAAATCAGGGGATGTGTGCGTCAACTGGCGGGTAAAATGTTTATAAGAGTGTGATTACGAAGAACTTTTCAGCACTATTCATCATATTATTGGTCATGCAAATTCCCGGTTTTGCACAGGACGAATCAGATTTCCCGGTCAGAGTATATCAATTAGATGACTGGATCAGTTTGAAAAATTGTAATTATGTCACCAGTTTTACCGAATCCAATGAATATATTTATTTTGGAACCAGCGGTGGAATTGTTCCATATCATAAATACCACCACTATTGGGGCGATCCATATACCGTAAGTAACGGCATGGCTGATGATTATATCTTAACGGTTTTATATGACTACTCGACCGGTTACTTATGGGCGTCCCACCGGGCCGGCGTCAGTTACTTAAATCCGACCGCGGATGCCTGGGAAAACACCTCAAATGAATCATTTGATATTTCAAGAAGTGATAAAATAATCCGACTGGGCGCCAATAACGCATCGATTTGTGCATTGTCTTCCATCGGACAGATTAAAACCATTGATAAGCAGCTCGGATACTATCAGGGGTCGTACAGTGACGAAAGCAACTCAATTAACTGGTCACCCAGCCGCCTGGATCCGATTCCTTCTGTTGAAAATTATACCATCAATCAACCCTACCGGATCGACGGACGAGGCGTTGTCTGGGATGATAATTTTCAGGAATATTCAATTAATCTGTTTTACTCGGATAAACGACTGGATATTTACGGCGGGATTTGGGGACTCGGCATATTAACCGGTGATTTTAATGTAAAGATGCTGGAAGTCCATTCCTTTGGACCGATGCAGAATTCAATTAGTTCGCTTTCACTGGCAAACAATCGAATTGTAACTGGAAGTCTGGGATCTACATCATCGGAAAGGACAGGAATTTCAATTCTGGATTTTGACAGTGGTCAGTGGGTTTATCATAAAAACAAATTCATTCCTGAATTGGCGTCTGCAAATATCTTCGATATAGTTGAGGATAAATCCGGCAATATTTGGATCGGCACCGACCTGGGATTATCTATATACAACGATAGTAAAAACCGCTGGAAGCGGTTAAGCATGGCACAAGGCCTTCGTGATGAGAATATATGGACTATTTTCGTCGATGACACACTCGCCTGGATCGGTACGCCGCTGGGATTAAATAAAATTTATACTCCAACAATGAAAATTAAACGTTTATTTCTGACCAGAGATAAACGACATATGAAAATATATAAGATCAGCTGTGATAATGACTTTATCTGGATTGGTACCGATAATGGACTTTATAACGTTGACAAATTAACTCATAATGTCGAACATTATGATATGAACGGAAACAGAATAGATATTAATACAACAATTGCCTCTGATATTCAGGCAATTACGTCCAATGATTCCATTACCATCGTTTCACAATATGATGGATTATTATCCTATAACCATATCACAAAAGGCTTTTACAAATACCCGCAATTCATTGATGCTCAGGTACTTGATATGGACATGACTGAGAATTATCTATGGCTTGCCACCGATAACGGCGCCTATTTAATCCGGCTGAATGACTTCTATATTGAACACTATTTACCCCGCGATGGTTTAGCTGGACGTTTAGTTAATAAAGTTAGAATTGACGGGGAATATGTCTGGTTTGGAACAGACCAGGGCCTTAGCAGATACAATTGGAGACGATATGCAAATTAGAATTTACGGCTTGATTTTCCTGATATGCGCAATTGCATCATCTTTAGCGGGAGCAGACAAGAAACGACCCCAGCCGGGCGAAGGAGAAAAATTAAGTCTGCCTGTTTTTTATTATGAAGTTGGCACATACCCAATGCTCAGCAGAGACTCCGTTAAAGTGATTCTAAAAACGAAAGTGCCTTTTGACGCTCTTCAGTTTATCAAAAAGAAAAATGTTTTTTCCGCAAGATACGAGTTATCCATTTTAATCATTGATGAAAATAAAAATAAAAGCGCATCGAAAATATGGGTGCAATCACTGAAAACCGAGTCCTTCCAGGAAACAAATTCACAGCAATTATTTGATATCAATGAAGTATCATTTCGTCTGGTCCCGGGAAAATATTCATCAACCATTGCCGTCCTTGATCTGGACAACAAAAAGAAAAATATCCAGAAAGGTATAATTGAAATCGGTCATTTTTATAAAAAACCGATTACAATCAGCAACATAGATATCATTGAGCAGGAATTTACGAATGAGAAGGGCGAAATAGATGATATTTCCTCAATCGAGGGTACCGTCAATGATACAAAACCGGAATTCATTGTCAGTTTTAACATTCTTTCCGATGGCGGACCGGCAATCATAACATATAAAATTTTTACGACTAACAATAAGGAGATTTTATCAAACACCGTCATTGATACCTTAACAAGCGGAATAAATAACAAACGATTAATCATTGACAGAAAGAACCTGGGTTATTCCAAATATAAAATTTCCGTTGCGGTTGAAATGGATGAATGGAAAGTCGCAAACGATCGGATTTTTCAGTTAAGATGGTTTGGAATGTCAAAACTGATCGATGATTTGGACGTTGCCATTGACCAGATTAAATATATTGCAAGCGGTAAAGATATAAAAAAAATCAAAAAGGCCGGCCCGAAAGAGAAGAAAGAAAAATTCGTCAGATTCTGGAAGCAGCTGGATCCGTC